>NZ_JASCOM010000135.1:0-16189 GCF_029959925.1 Pseudomonas sp. PS02303 | reverse complement strand
TGTCAGTCAACATCATTGCTGACTGACCCGCCGCCATCGCGAGCAGGCTCGCTCCCACTTTTGGACCTGTGTCGAGCTCAACTTCCTGATAATTGCCGGGCGCTGCGATACGCCC
The DNA here is from genome assembly GCF_029959925.1 of Pseudomonas sp. PS02303. NCBI lineage: Bacteria > Pseudomonadati > Pseudomonadota > Gammaproteobacteria > Pseudomonadales > Pseudomonadaceae > Pseudomonas > Pseudomonas sp. PS02303. The sequence goes on along the minus strand of NZ_JASCOM010000135.1, from coordinate 16,074 downwards.
CCGGCCCAACCCCGTAAACCTGCTTGAACTGCCGACTCAGATGACTCTGGTCGGCAAACCCCAATTGCATCGCGACCTCCAGCGGCAAACATCCGTTCTGTAACAGCGCCCTTGCCTGCGCGATGCGTTGCTGCATCAGCCAGGTATGCGGCGGCATGCCCGTGGCGCGGCGAAAGACCCGGGCGAAGTGGAACGGTGAAAGGTTGACCAGTGCCGCCAGTTCTTCCAGCGAGGGCGGCGCCGCCAATTGTGCATGCAGCACATCCTTGGCCAGCGTCACCGCCCGGTGCTCCTTGCCGGGTTTGCCGGCGATCGGCACGGCGGCGTGACGTTGTAGCAGCAACAGCATCATCTCGCGCCAGACCATTTGCTGTTGCAAGGCGGTGGACGGACTTTCCAGCAAGCGATGCAGTTGGCAGAACCCCTTCACCAGATCCGGGTCGCGATACAACGTCGCGCCAAACCCCGGCAGGTTGTTGGTCGGCAGCTCCAGTTCGTCCAGCAGCGAGAGAATCTGCCCGCTGTCCGGATAAAACGCCCGGTACAACCAGCCATCCTCCGTCCCTTTGTGGCCGGTGTGCAGTTCATCAGGATTGATCAACACCAGCGTGCCGCTGCCGGCCAGGTGTTCGGCGCCGCGATAGCGGTAGCGCTGGGCGCCGGCCATGATCATGCCGATCACATAACCGTCATGCACGTGGGGCGCGAAGCGATGTTCGATGTAGCGCGCGGACAATAACTCGACGCCGGCCAATGGCGCCGTTTGCCAGAATCGGATCGACTCGCCTTGGTCGGCATCCATGGCTTACCCGCGACCCACGGCGCTCAGCCACTGCGGAATGCGGCGTTCCAGGTAATAACCTGGCTGGCGGAACGAGCCATCGACAAAACCGACATGCCCGCCCTTGGCTTGCAACTCGAATTGAGTGGAGGCGGACAGCTCCATCGCCTGCGGCAGGCTATGGGGGAACACGAAGGGGTCGTCGGCCGCCTGAATGATCAGGGTCGGTGTGCGAATTTCTCCAAGGAAATACCGGCTCGAAGCGCGGCGATAGTAATCCTCGGCATCGACGAAACCGTTCAGCGGCGCCGTGACCCGGCCGTCGAAATCCCAGAAGGTGCGCATGTTCTCCAGCGAGCCCAGTGCCGCCAACGCCGCCAGTCCATCCTCGCGCCCGTCATGTTGAAACTGGCGCTGCTTGTTTTTGATGTAGGCCACCATCTCGCGCATGAAATGCGCCTGATAGACCTTCGAGAAACCTTGCCCGATGCGATCAGCGCATTGATCGAGACGAAACGGCACCGACACCGCCACCGCGCCTGACACGCCGCTGTCACTGCCGGTCTCGCCCAAATGCTTGAGCAAGACATTGCCGCCCAGGGAATAGCCGACCGCATACAGCGGTGCGAGAGGGCGCTTGGCCCGCAGGTGCCTGATGGCTTCGGCCAGGTCTTCACTGGCGCCGGAATGATAGCTGCGTGGCAACAGATTCGGCTCGCCGGAGCAACCGCGCCAGTTCAGCGCGACGCTGGCCCAGCCCTGGGCAGCGAACGCCTTTTGCACACCGGCCACGTAGGGCGAATTCGAAGAGCCGGTCAGCCCGTGCAGCACCAGCACCAGCGGCGCATCGGCAGTGTGCGGGCCGTGCCAGTCCATATCGAGAAAGTCGCCATCCTCAAGCCACAAGCGTTCGCGCTCGCGTTCGATGTGCGTGGTTTTGCGCCACAGCGGTCCCCACAAGGTTTGCAGGTGCGGGTTGCCGAGGCCGAAGGCGGGGGTGAAGCGTTCTGACGGAAAGGACACGATTGCTCTCGATGCAGCGGTGCGCAACCGGTGCGCACCTTTTTCAGGCCGGTCGGTTAACCGGCGATCTCTGCCATACGTTGCCACAACGCGTAAGACACCTGCCCGGATTTCTGCTTTCCGATGCGGTGCAGGTTTCCTGACAGTTTGAGCGATTACCTGGAAGGTTTGCCAGTAGGCTCCGGCAATGGCTTTTGCGGGACGGTCGGTCCTGTGCTGATGATGACTAATTTGTCCATGCTCAGGTGTTTGTTCAATGCGCTTTTGACTTGCTCTACGGTTAGACGCTGGGACTGCTGCATGAAGTCGTCCAGGTGATTCAACGGCAGGTTATAAAAGCCGATGGACGCCAGTTTCGAGACGATTTGCGCGTTGCTGGCAGTGGACTGCGGGAAGCTGCCAGCCAACTCGCGCTTGGCATCATCAAGTTCTTTTTCGGTCGGGCCGGTTTTAAGGTAGTCGGCGAGCACGTCCTGTACCAGTTTCAGAGTGCCTTCGCTCATTTCGGAGCGGGTCTGCAACTTGATCATGAACGGACCGCGCGCCTGCATCGGGGTGAAGGTCGAAACCACGCCGTAAGTCAGGCCACGTTTCTCGCGCACTTCGCTCATCAGTCGAGTGCCAAAGCCGCCGCCAAGGATCTGATTGCCCATGGACAGTGCCGCGTAGTCTGGATTGTCACGGTCGATGCCCAGTTGCGCGAGCATCAGAATGGTCTGTTTCGATGGGAATTCGATGTGGCTGATGCTGGCGTTGGGTTCGATCGGTTGCGGGATTTTCGCCAGGGCCGGGCCTTGGGGCAGGGTAGCGGATACCTGCGCGGCAATGGCTTCAGCTTCGGCACGGGACAAGTCGCCCACCAACGCGATCACCACGTTGCCAGCCGCGTAGGCTTTTTCGTGGAACGCGCGCAGCTGTGTCGGGGTGACGGACTGAATGGCTTGCGCCATGCCATCGCTGGCGTGCGCGTAAGGATGATCGCCATACAGACGGTTCATCAACTCAAGGCTCGCCAGTTTGCTCGGGTCATGCTGCTTATCTACGAAAGCGGCGAGGGTCTGATTGCGAAGGCGTGCATACGAATCGCCAGGGAAGGTCGGCTTGCCTGCGACTTCGGCGAAGAGTGTCAATGCCGGATCGCGTTTATCCTTGGCGCTGAGGCAGCGCAGGGAGACCTGCGCCGTATCCAGACCAGTGCTGGGGGCATACTGTGCGCCCAGGCTTTCGAAATCTTGGGCAATAGCGTTGGCATCCCTGCCGGCGACACCTTCGTTGAGCATCAAGTTTGTCAGCATGGCCAGACCCGGAGTGCCTCCATCCTGGCTGCTGCCGGCTGCGAAGGTCAGGCGCATGTCGAACATCGGTAACCCTCGGGCTTCGGCGAACAACACTTTGGCGCCTTCGGCAGTATTCCAAGCCTGAATATCAAGCGTGCGGGGACTTGGCGCCTGACCGTCGAGCTCAGCCAGCGATTGCAGCCCTTGGTCGGAGTTTTCCTTGTCTGGTACTTTGCCGGCGCCGGACTCATCCCCATCCTCTTTATTCACCTCCATTGGCAGTACATGGGCGACGCTGAGCCGCTCGCGGGTGAAATACAGCTTGGCGGCTTTCTGGATGTCTTCTGGCGTTACGCTTTCCAGTTCGGCCAGTTCGGTGTCCATCAGTTTCCACGACAGGCCGAAGGTTTCCAGTCGACCGATAGCGGTGGCCTGGCGGGTGATTGAGTCGCGCTCGTAAACCAGCCCGGCGATGACCTGCGCGCGTACGCGTCCCAGTTCTTCAGTGGACGGCGCAGTGATTTTCAGCTGTTCGAGCAGCCTCCACAAACCGGCTTCGGCCTGGGCGATGGTTTTGTTTTTACGGCTGTTGGGTGTTGCCGACAGGAGGAACAGGCTGTCACCCCGGGTGTAAGCGCTATAACTCGACGAACCGTCGGACACCAGCTCTTCAACGCGTTGCAGTTGCATTGGGATGCGTGAGCTGTGGCCGTTGCCGAGCAGGGCCGAAATCATACGCAAGGCATTCACTGAGCGTTTGTCTTCGGCGGTGGCGATGCTCGGCACGTTGAAGGCCAGCATCAAGCTGGGCAGTGGGGTCTTCACGTGCAGAGTGATTTGGCGTTGGCCGGGCTTGGCCAGTTCCAGCGGTCTTTTCGCGGCCGGCACATCGCGTCTGGCGATCGCGCCGAAGTAGCGCTGGGCCTGGGCTTTGACTTCGTGCGGGGTCACGTCGCCGACCACCACCAGCGTGGCGTTGTTCGGCGCATACCAGGATTGATACCAGTGGCGCAGCTCTTCGATCTTCATCCGGTCGAGGTCCGCCATCCAGCCGATGGTCGGCGTGTGATAACCGCTGGACGGGTAGGCCATCGCTTTGAAGCGTTCGTAGGCATTGTCCATTGGTTTGTCATCAGTGGTCAGGCGACGTTCTTCTTTAATGACTTCAATCTCCCGGACGAACTCGTCGACCGGCAGGAGCAGATTGGCCATGCGGTCCGCTTCCAGTTCGAAGGCCACGCTCAGACGATCTCGAGCCAGCGTCTGGTAGTACGCGGTGGAGTCGCTGCTGGTGAAGGCGTTGAATTGGATACCGAGCTCGCGCAGGAGCGGCAAGATTTTGCCTGGGCCGACTTTTTTGCTGCCCATGAACATCATGTGTTCCAGAGCGTGGGACAAGCCGGTCTGACCCGGAGGCTCGTAGCTGGCGCCGACCTTGTACCAGACCTGGGAAGCTACCACCGGTGCCCGATGATCCTCGCGCACGATGACCTTGAGGCCATTGTCGAGTGTGAACTCGGTAGTTGAACTGGAAGTTGTCTCGTTAGCTGATGCTTTCATTCCGTTAACAGTCCTTTGCGTCCATGCGAGTCGTTTCGCAGGTTCACAGTGAACGAAAGGAAAAGAACTAAGCAAACTGGTTATGTTGCTGTTTGAAAAAACGGGAGGGCACCCTGGACAGGCGGTTCACCTGTCCAGGTTACTCTTTTAAGAAGATATTTCAGTGCTTCGCTGCCACAACGAATAGTAGACGCGCCCGGATTTCTGCTCACGGTGCAGGCGCCAGTTGGCCGGCAGGCCGAGCGTCGAGGGTGCTGTTTCGCTTTCGGTGTACACCCACGCATCGTCCGCCAGCCATTGGCGCTCTTCCAGCAGCGTGCAAACGGCCGGCAACAGGTTCTGATTGAACGGTGGGTCGAGGAACACCACGTCGTAGGCGGTCGCGGTCTGGGTCTCCAGATAGCGCAAGGCATCGGCCGTCTGAATCTGGCCGGTGGTGCAGCGCAGGGTGCCCAGATGTTCCTTGATGCTAGAGACCGCGATGTTGCTGGCGTCCAGTGCCTGGCCCATCGCCGCGCCACGGGACAGCGCCTCAAGGAACAACGCGCCGCTGCCGGCGAATGGATCAAGCACCTTGGCGCCCGCGATGTAAGGCGCGAGCCAGTTGAACAGGGTTTCACGCACCCGGTCCGGGGTTGGGCGCAGGCCCGGGGCGTCGGGGAAGCTCAGCTTCCGGCTGCCCCATTCGCCGCCGATGATGCGCAATTGGTTCACGCCGTTGTGGACGTTGTGAACAGGTTTCTTAGGACGAGTGGCCATCAATGCTCCGGAACCCCGAGCGGCTGCTCGGCAGGTTTATCAGTTGGGGCCGGTAACGGCTTTTGCGGCACGGTCGGGCCAGCGCTGACGATGACCATTTTGTCCGTGCTCAAGTGTTTGTTCAGTGCGGCTTTGACCTGTTCGACAGTCAGGCTCTGCGACTCACGCATGAAGTCATTCAGATAACTCAGCGGCAGGTTGTAGAAACCCATGGCGCCGAGCTGGCCGACGATGTCGGCGTTGCTGGCCGTGGACAGCGGGAAGCTGCCGGCCAGTTCACGCTTGGCGTCGTCGAGTTCTTTCTGGGTCGGGCCGGTTTTAAGGTAGTCGGCGAGTACGTCCTGCACCAGTTTCAACGTGCCTTCACTCATCTCGGCGCGGGTTTGCAAGTTGATCATGAACGGGCCGCGTGCCTGCATCGGGGTGAAGCCCGAATAGACGCCGTAGGCCAGGCCACGTTTCTCGCGCACTTCACTCATCAATCGGGTGCCGAAACCACCGCCGCCGAGGATCTGGTTGCCCAGGGACAGTGCGGCGTAGTCCGGATCGTCACGGTCGATGCCCAGTTGCGCAAGCATCAGGTTGGTCTGCTTGGACGGGAACTCGATGTGGCCGATGCTGGCTTTCGGTTCTTCAGGCTGCGCAATTTTCGCCAGTGCCGGGCCTTTCGGCAACGCGCTGGAGACTTGCGCGGCAATCGCCTCGGCTTCGGCGCGGGACAAATCACCCACCAGCGCAATCACCACGTTGCCGGCTGCGTAGGCTTTCTCGTGGAACGCCTTGACTTGCGCCACGGTAATCGCCGGGACGGTTGTCGCCGTGCCGTCGCTGGAATGCGCGTAGGGGTGATCGCCGTACAAGCGGTTCATCAGCTCCAGGCTCGCCAGTTTGCCCGGGTTCTGCTTCTGGTATTCGAAACCGGCAAGCATCTGGTTCTTGATGCGCGCAAAGGAGTCGGCAGGGAAGGTTGGTTTGCCGACGACGTCGGAGAACAGTTTCAGCGCGGGTTCGCGCTTGTCTGCGGCGCTGAGGCTGCGCAGGGAAGCCAGTGCCATGTCTTTAAAGGCTCCGTTGCCAAAGTCTGCGCCCAGGCCTTCGAAGCCTTGAGCGATGGCGCCGACATCTTTTCCGGCCACACCTTCGTTGAGCATCGCGTTGGTCAGCAGTGCCAGACCGGGCGCGTTGCCGTCCTGGCTGCTGCCGGCGGCGAAAATCAGGCGCAGGTCGAACATCGGCAGCTCGCGGGCTTCGACGAACATCACCTTGGCGCCCTCGGCGGTGTTCCAGGTCTGTACGTCGAGCGAACGGTGGCTCGGCGCCTTGCCGTCGAGTTCACTCAGCGATTGCAGCTTCTGGCTGGACTTGGCCTTGTCGAGGGCTTCGCTGGCCGTGGAGTCTTCGCTTTTCGACAAATAGAACGCAGCAGAGCCGATCAGGGCGACAGCGATCAGGCCGATCAGGACCAGACGGGATTTTTTACGCTCACTCATGAGTCGTCTCCAGTGGCAGTACATGGGCGACGCTGAGACGTTCGCGGGTGAAATACAGCTTGGCGGCTTTCTGGATGTCTTGCGGTGTCACGCTTTCCAGGTCGGCGAGTTCGGTGTCCATGAGTTTCCAGGACAGGCCGACGGTTTCCAATTGGCCGATGGAGGTGGCCTGACTGGTGATCGAATCACGCTCGTAGACCAGGCCGGCGATGACCTGGGCGCGGACGCGTTCCAGTTCTTCGGCGGACGGCGCAGTGGTTTTCAGCTGATCGAGCAGCTTCCACAGGCCCGCTTCGACCTGGGCCATGGTTTTCTTTTTCTGGGTGTTCGGCGTGGCCGACAGGGTAAACAGACTGTCGCCGCGAGTGTAAGCGTCGTAACTCGACGAACCACCGGACACCAGTTCTTCGCCGCGCTCCAGTTGCGTCGGGATGCGTCCGCTGTAGCCGCCGTCGAGCAGGGCCGAGATCAGGCGCAAGGCATTCACCGAGCGCTTGTCTTCGGCGGTGGCGATGCTCGGCACGTTGAAGCCCAGCATCAGGCTCGGCAACTGGGTCTGTACGTGAAGGGTGATCTGGCGTTCGCCAGGCTCGGCCAGTTCCAGCGGGATTTTCGCCGCTGGCACATCGCGTTTGGCGATCGGGCCGAAATAGCGCTGGGCCAGGGTTTTGACTTCGTCCGGGGTCACGTCGCCGACCACCACCAGCGTGGCGTTGTTCGGCACGTACCAGGATTGGTACCAGTGGCGCAGCTCTTCGACTTTCATGCGGTCCAGGTCAGCCATCCAGCCGATGGTCGGCGTGTGGTAACCGCTGGCCGGGAAAGCCATGGCCTTGAAGCGTTCGTAGGCCTTGGACATCGGTTTATCGTCGGTGCGCAGGCGACGTTCTTCCTTGATGACTTCGATCTCGCGGGCGAACTCGTCGGCCGGCAGGCGCAGGGTGGCCATGCGGTCGGCTTCCAGTTCGAAGGCCACGCCCAAGCGGTCGCGGGCCAGCACTTGGTAATACGCGGTGAAGTCATCGCTGGTGAACGCGTTCTCTTCGGCACCGAGGTCGCGCAGGATCAGCGACGCTTCGCCGGGGCCGACTTTCTCGCTGCCCTTGAACATCATGTGTTCGAGGGCGTGGGACAAACCGGTCTGGCCCGGCGTCTCGTAACTCGAGCCGACCTTGTACCAGACTTGGGAAACCACCACGGGCGCACGATGGTCTTCGCGCACAACGACCTTCAGGCCGTTATCCAGAGTGAATTCGTGGGTGGGTTGTGGATCGGCAGCCAGGGCCGAGAGGGGCAGACAAACTGTGCTGAGCAGCAGGCCTGCAGCGCGGCGGGCTAAAGCATTCATTCGTTTTTAAACCTGTTGAGCTGCCCGCTTGGCTTAGCGTCGGCGGGCGAGAGGGTGCTAGGATACTGGTCCGTTTTACTGGCGGCCACGTCTATCAGGCCTTTGATCGGCCGGACGGTTGCATGGGTTACCTGCGGAACCTTGGTTTTGTCAGCTAAACTCTGCGTTTTCGCAGAAGATGCCGTACCAGTCCTTCGTATTAGTCAGCCTTTGAGGTGCTGTTTGCACCTCGACAAAATGTTGCGCGTGAACAAGCTGGGTCAATCGCAGTCTGTTCTGCATCGAATATTTATTTGCCGGGGCGCCCTTTGGCGCGTCGCTACCGTGAGATAGCCGTCCTCCATGTTTGGTTCCAACGACGACAAGAAGACCCCAGCTGCGGCTGGCGAGAAGAAAAGCCTGTTCGGATGGCTGCGCAAAAAGCCGCAGGAACCCGTCGTCGAACAGCCACAGCCAATTCCTGAGCCAACACCCGCGCCGGTAATAGAAGAAGCACCGGCGCCGGTTGTCTTGCCGATGGCCGAGCCGGTGCTGCAGCCGGTCGCCGAGGCTGAACCCGAAGTCATTGCCGAGCATCCTCTGGCACCCGCTCCAGAGCCGTGGCTGACGTTGCCAGTGGCGGAAGAGCCGGTGGCCTTGGTCGAAGATGAGCTGGCGCCGCATGTGACGCCGACGATTCCTGCACCGACCGCGTTTGCCCCCGAGCCCGTTCAGGTGCCGGTGGTTGAGCCGGTTGTCGCGCCGGTTATCGTGACTGAGCCTGAGCAGGTTGTTCCAGAGTCTGTGATTCCTGCGTTCGTCGCTCCTGTGGTTGAAGCACCTGCGCCTGCTCCTGTCATTGCTCCGGTAGTCGCCGCACCCGCAGTTCCCGCCGAAGTCCCGGCCGAGCCGCCGCGTAGCGAAGAAACCAAAGCCGGTTTCTTCGCCCGCCTCAAGCAAGGCCTGTCCAAGACCAGCGCCAGCATTGGCGAAGGCATGGCCAGCCTGTTCCTGGGCAAGAAAATCATCGATGACGAACTGCTCGAAGACATCGAAACCCGTCTGCTGACCGCCGACGTCGGGGTCGAGGCGACCTCGGTCATCATCCAGCGCCTGACCCAAAAGGTTGCGCGCAAGGAGCTGGCCGATGCCGACGCGCTGTACAAATCCCTGCAGGCTGAACTCGCCGCGATGCTCAAGCCTGTCGAGCAGCCGCTGAAAATCACCTCGCAGAACAAGCCTTTCGTGATTCTGGTGGTCGGCGTCAACGGTGCCGGCAAAACCACCACCATTGGCAAACTGGCGAAGAAGCTGCAACTCGAAGGCAAGAAAGTCATGCTCGCGGCCGGTGATACCTTCCGCGCCGCCGCCGTTGAGCAATTGCAGGTCTGGGGCGAGCGCAACAAGATCCCGGTCATCGCCCAGCACACCGGTGCCGACTCCGCTTCGGTTATCTTCGACGCCGTACAGGCCGCCAAGGCCCGTGGCATTGATGTGCTGATCGCCGACACCGCCGGTCGCCTGCACACCAAAGACAATTTGATGGAAGAGCTGAAAAAGGTTCGCCGGGTTATCAGCAAACTCGACGCCGACGCGCCGCACGAAGTGCTCCTGGTGCTCGACGCCGGTACTGGCCAGAACGCAATCAGCCAAGCCAAGCAATTCAACCAGACCGTCGAACTGACCGGCCTGGCGCTGACCAAGCTCGACGGCACCGCCAAGGGCGGGGTGATTTTCGCCCTGGCCAAGCAATTTGGTTTGCCGATTCGCTACATCGGCGTCGGTGAAGGCATCGATGACTTGCGTACTTTTGAAGCAGAACCCTTTGTCCAGGCACTGTTTGCCGAGCGGGAGCGTTCATGATTCGTTTCGAACAGGTCGGTAAACGCTACCCGAACGGTCACGTCGGCTTGCATGAGCTGAGCTTTCGAGTCCGTCGGGGCGAATTCTTGTTTGTAACCGGCCATTCCGGCGCCGGTAAAAGCACCTTGTTGCGGCTGCTGCTGGCGATGGAGCGTCCGACCACCGGCAAATTGCTGCTGGCCGGCCAGGACCTCGCCACCATCAGCAATGCGCAGATTCCGTACTTGCGCCGGCAGATTGGCGTGGTGTTCCAGAACCACCAACTGCTATTTGATCGCACGGTGTTCAACAACGTCGCTCTGCCGTTACAGATTCTTGGGCTGTCCAAGGCCGAGATCGTCAAACGTGTGGATTCGGCGCTTGAGCGTGTCGCGCTGTCGGATAAAACCGATCTGTACCCCGGCGACCTGTCCACCGGGCAGCAACAGCGCGTCGGCATCGCTCGCGCTATCGTCCACCGTCCGGCCTTGCTGCTGGCGGACGAACCCACCGGTAACCTCGATCCGCGTCTGGCGGCCGAGATCATGGGCGTGTTCGAAGACATCAACCGCCTGGGCACCAGCGTGCTGATCGCCAGTCACGACCTGGCCTTGATCGCCCGCATGCGTCATCGGATGCTGACCCTGCAACGCGGCCGATTGATCGGCGACGGGGAGGCGGGCGTATGAGTGCGACACGCAGCCCCAAGGTTTCCGAGCGCGTGGCGCCGAAAGCCGCCGATCCGCAACCGCAGAAGAAAAAGCGCAACGATGACGACGGCCCGGATTTCGCCACGTTGTTTCGTGCCTGGGTTGAAAGCCATCGCGCCAGTCTGCTGGACAGCTTGCGTCGGTTGGGTAAACAGCCAATCGGCAGCTTTTTCACCTGCATGGTGATGGCGGTCGCCCTGAGCTTGCCGATGGGCCTGTCACTTTTGCTGAGTAACGTCGAGCGTCTCGGCGGTTCCTGGCAGCGAGCGGCGCAGATTTCCCTGTACCTGCAACTCGAGGCCAGCCCGGCTGAAGGCGAGTCGTTGCGCGAGCAGATCAAAGGCATGCCTGGCGTAGCGGATGCTGAATATATCGGCCGAGATCAGGCGCTGGAGGAGTTTCAGCAGCAGTCCGGACTGGGCGAGGCGCTTAAGGAACTGCCGGAAAACCCGCTGCCAGGCGTGGTGCTGGTGACCCCGAACGAAGTCGACAAGCCCGCGCTTGAAGCATTACGACAAAAACTTTCCGAGCTGCCCAAGGTACAACAGGCTCAACTTGATCTAGTCTGGGTCGAGCGTCTGGCAGCGATCCTCAAGCTGGGTGACCGTTTTGTCTTCGGTCTGACCGTGCTTCTGGTTTCTGCATTACTTTTGGTGATAGGCAATACCATTCGTCTTCATATTGAAAACCGCCGCACAGAGATAGAAGTGATTAAACTCGTCGGCGGCACGGACAGCTATGTGCGCAGGCCCTTTCTGTACATGGGGGCGCTTTATGGCTTCGGTGCGGGGATTCTTTCCTGGGGTGTATTGGCGTTTGGCCTTGATTGGCTGAACGACGCAGTTGTCGGGCTGGCCGGTTTGTATGGCAGTGATTTCGCGCTGGCCGGAGTGCCAGTTGCCGACGGTCTGTCTCTCTTGCTTGGCGCGGTGCTGTTGGGGTATATCGGTGCATGGATTGCAGTCGCACGCCACCTGAGGGAGCTTGCGCCTAAGTAGTATCATTTTGCTCGTATTGACCTTTCAGCGTTTATGGGAACTTGTCTTTCGGTTTCCGGTCAATTTTCGCAGTGCTGAACTGCACGAGTTATGTAAGTCGGAGGTTTTTTCGTATGACCAATTCTTTGCAACCTGCATATGCTCTGGTCCCGGGTGCGAACCTGGAGGCCTATGTGCACACCGTGAACAGCATTCCATTGCTGACTCCGGAGCAGGAGCGTGAACTGGCCGAGAGTCTCTATTATGAGCAGGATTTGGGGGCGGCTCGGCAGATGGTGCTCGCCCACCTGCGTTTTGTTGTACATATCGCCCGTAGCTATTCCGGCTACGGCCTGGCTCAGGCTGACCTGATCCAGGAAGGTAACGTCGGTCTGATGAAGGCGGTGAAGCGCTTCAACCCGGAAATGGGTGTGCGTCTGGTTTCGTTCGCAGTGCACTGGATCAAGGCGGAAATTCACGAGTTCATCCTGCGCAACTGGCGCATTGTGAAAGTCGCGACCACCAAGGCCCAGCGCAAGCTGTTCTTCAACCTGCGCAGCCAGAAGAAACGTCTGGCGTGGCTGAACAACGAGGAAGTCCACCGTGTGGCGGAAAGCCTCGGCGTAGAGCCGCGGGAAGTGCGCGAGATGGAAAGTCGCCTGACCGGCCATGACATGGCCTTCGACCCGGCCGCGGAAGCGGACGACGACAGCGCTTTCCAGTCGCCGGCCAACTACCTGGAAGACCACCGGTACGACCCGGCGCGTCAACTGGAAGATGCTGATTGGAGCGACAACTCCAATCACAACCTGCACGAAGCGCTCGAAGTGCTGGACGACCGCAGCCGTGACATCCTCTACCAACGTTGGTTGGCGGAAGAGAAAGCCACGCTGCATGACCTGGCGCAGAAGTACAACGTGTCGGCCGAGCGTATTCGTCAGCTTGAAAAGAGCGCGATGAACAAGCTCAAGTTGTCGATCGCCGCCTGACCTGCGAAGCGGCAATAAAAAACGCCCCGATCAGTGATGATCGGGGCGTTTTTGTGTGTGCCTACTAGTAACAAGCCGCCTCCTGCAGGAGCGAGCCTTGCTCGCGAAGGCGGTGTATCAGTCGATGAAGGGGTTGGCTGACATACCGCCTTCGCGGGCAAGCCTCGCTCCTACAGGTGATTTGCGTCGTCTCGGACTCGTTATTGGGACCAAGGTGCCCGGCGTGAATCATTGATGCCAACCAGATAGCTATCGCCACCCAACTGGCTCATCTGCTGCCGAATCCACCCGGCCCGACGCGCAACATAGTTGGTCGGATGGCTTGCACTCCACACCCGCGGGTTTGGCAGCACCGCCGCGAGCAAGCTCGATTGCTGGCGACTAAGACCTTTAGCGCTCACACCAAAGTGATGCCGGGCTGCCGCTTCCGCGCCAAACACCCCGTCATCCCACTCGACGCTGTTCAGGTATACCTCAAGAATCCGCTGCTTGGGCCAGAGCACCTCGATCAACCCGGTGAACCACGCCTCCAGGCCTTTACGCAGCCAACTGCGGCCGGACCACAAAAACAGATTCTTCGAGACTTGCTGGCTCAGAGTGCTGGCACCGCGAATCGAACCACCGAGCTCGTTATGGGCCAGGGCTTTCTGGATCGCACCAAAGTCAAAACCCCAGTGCTCCGGGAATTTCTGATCCTCGCCCGCGATCACCGCGACTTTCAGGTCGTCAGAGATTTCATCCCAGGGCTTCCAGGTGCGCTGCAAGTCAATGGGCTCGCCGTCGAACCAGGATTCGACCTTGCGCTCGACCATCAATGCCGTTCCCGGTGGCGGGACTACGCGAAAGATCAGTACCAGCAGCACGCTGCCGGCCGCGAACCAGAGCACGGCCTTGGTAAATCGTCTTAAAAATAAACGCAGCATAGAGATGACTTGGCCGAACCCGTTGAGCGGGCCATTATACAGACCCTGTGGATCGAGTCTGACTGGAGTTCTTCATGCTGCGTGGCTTTCTGATGCTGGCCGCTTTCTTCGGCTTCACCGGCGTTGCCCTTGGCGCGTTCGCCGCCCACGGCCTGAAAAACCGTCTGACTCCCGAGTACCTGGCGATTTTCCATACCGGCGTCACCTACCAACTGGTGCACACCCTGGCGTTGCTGGGTGTGGCGCTGCTGGCCACGCAGATTCCGGGACGCTTGATCACTTGGGCCGGCGCCTCGTTTGCCATCGGCATCCTGCTGTTTTCCGGCAGCCTGTACTTGCTGACCCTGACCGGCGTCAGCAAGCTGGGGATCGTCACCCCCTTCGGCGGCCTGGCATTCCTGGTCGGCTGGTTCTGCCTGGGGCTTGCCGCCTGGCGGTTGAGCTGACCGGGCAGTCCATTTCATGACGAATGGCTTGGGTCGCCAAGACTGATCGGGCTAGAATGCCAGCCCCTAAAAATGATGGCGGCATTCGGTATGCGCATTCAGTTGAACGGCGAATCCCTTGAACTGCCCGACGGTGAAACCGTTGCGGCCCTGCTGACCCGTCTGGAACTGACCGGACGCCGGGTGGCGGTCGAACTCAATCTGGATATCGTCCCGCGCAGCCAGCATGCAGAAACCACGCTCAACGATGGCGATTCCGTCGAAGTGGTCCACGCCATCGGCGGCGGCTAGTCGCCCGGCCCGCAAGGGCACAGAATTCTGCAAGAACCTCACCCCTACAGAGGATTTCCCATGAGCATCGTTCGTAGCGACAAGCCCTTCGTCCTGGCCGGTCGTACTTACCAGTCGCGTTTGCTGGTAGGCACCGGCAAGTACCGCGACATGGAAGAAACCCGCCTGGCCATCGAAGCTTCGGGTGCCGAGATCGTCACCTTCGCCGTGCGCCGTACCAATCTGGGCCAGATCGAAGGCGAGCCGAACCTGCTCGAAGTGCTGTCGCCGGATCGCTACACCTTCCTGCCGAACACCGCGGGTTGCTACGACGCCATCGAAGCCGTGCGCACCTGCCGCCTGGCCCGTGAGCTGCTCGATGGGCACAATCTGGTGAAGCTGGAAGTGCTGGCCGACCAGAAAACCCTGTTCCCCAACGTGATCGAAACCCTCAAGGCCGCCGAAACGCTGGTCAAGGAAGGCTTCGACGTGATGGTCTATACCAGCGATGACCCGATCATCGCCCGTCAATTGGCGGAAATCGGCTGCATCGCGGTCATGCCGCTCGCCGGTCTGATCGGTTCGGGCCTGGGGATCTGCAACCCGTACAACCTGCAGATCATCCTCGAAGAAGCCAAGATTCCTGTGCTGGTGGATGCCGGTGTCGGTACCGCTTCCGACGCCACCATCGCCATGGAACTGGGTTGCGAAGCCGTGCTGATGAACTCGGCCATCGCCCACGCCCAGCAGCCGATCATGATGGCTGAAGCCATGAAACACGCCATCGTCGCGGGCCGCCTGGCCTACCTCGCCGGTCGCATGCCGAAAAAACTCTATGCCAGCGCCTCCTCGCCGCTGGATGGTCTGATCAAGTAAGAGCCATTGATGACTGAATCAAACGACACGCCAATCCAGACGGAAGAAGGCGACGAGCGCCAACACCGCCGCATCAAGAGTTTCGTGATGCGCGCCGGGCGCATGACCGAAGGCCAGCAACGCGGTCTGGACCAGGGCACGCCGCTGTTCGTGCTGCCATTGGCCGACGCGCCGGTAGACTTCGACCAAGTGTTCGGTCGCTCGGCGCCGCGCTCGCTGGAAATCGGTTTCGGCATGGGCCATTCGCTGCTGGAAATGGCCGCGGCCTCGCCGGAACAGGATTTCATTGGCGTGGAAGTGCACCGTCCGGGTGTCGGCGCGCTGCTCAATGGCGTTCTGACGCAGGGCCTGACCAACCTGCGGGTCTACGATTGTGATGCAATCGAAGTGCTCAACCGTTGCGTGGCCGACAACAGCCTCGATCGCCTGATGCTGTTTTTCCCGGATCCATGGCACAAGAGCCGTCACCACAAACGCCGTATCGTTCAGGCGTCGTTCGCTGAGTTGGTGCGCAGCAAGTTGAAGGTCGGTGGCATTCTGCACATGGCCACCGACTGGGAACCGTACGCCGAGTACATGCTGGAAGTGATGAACGTCGCGCCGGGTTATCGAAACCTGGCCGAAGACGGCAAATGCGTCCCGCGCCCGACCGAACGCCCGATCACCAAGTTCGAACGCCGCGGCGAGCGACTTGGGCATGGCGTTTGGGACCTGAAGTTCGAAAAACAGTCCTGAGCCGTAACGCTGTAAAAACTGTGGGAGCGAGCCTGCTCGCGATGGCGGTCTGACAGTCAACGAAGATGTTGATTGTTATGACGTCATCG
>NZ_JASCOM010000134.1:0-16222 GCF_029959925.1 Pseudomonas sp. PS02303 | reverse complement strand
CATCTCACGCTCCTACAGGTTATGTGTCGTTTACATAATCTGCGAACGACAAAAAAGCCTGTAGGAGCGTGAGATGCGGCGCGACTTGCCCGCGAAAACGGCCTCACTGATTCAAAGCAATCTCGATCAACTGATGCAACTCCTCAACCTCCAGTGCCGCCGCTGAAAACAGGATCCGAAACACCGTCGGTGCCGCCACCAGGTTGATCAATCGATCAACACTCGGCTTCGGCTGATCCGGGTAACGGTCCAGAATCGTCTGCAACTGCCCGCCAATGATCGTCGTGCAATAGACCGGTGTGAGGCTGCATTGCACGTCGCGAAGCATGTTGCGGCCAGGCTCGGAACTCATCTCGTCCAGGTATTGCTCGGCCCAGGCTCGCACGTCACCGCGCAGGCTGCCGGTATTGGCGGGTTCGCTGTCGGGTTGCATGCGCGCCAGCGCGACGTCTGCCAGCAACACCGACAAATCGCCCCAGCGCCGATAAATGGTCGACGGCGTCACTCCCGCGCGCGCAGCAATTTGCGGGACGGTCACGGTCGAGCGGTCCTGCTCTTCAAGCAGAGCGCGGACAGCCGAATGAATCGACTCTTGCACCCGGGCGCTTCGACCGCCCGGGCGTAAACCTTCTTTAATAGCCATACGGCGGACCTTAACACAAAGAATTTGCTTTAAGCGCGGGCCAGTAGCACACTCCGCAAAAGCAATAAATTAGCTTTTGCGGAGTGTGCGCATGTCCAGCTCGATATCAAACCGTTCCAGCCTGTGGTTCCTGGCGATCACTTTACTGAGTTTTCTCGCCGCTTCCACTGCACCAACGCCCCTGTACCACTTGTATCAGGAACACCTGCAATTTTCGGCGGCGACCCTGACCCTGATCTTCGGCGTCTACGCCATCAGCTTGCTCGCTGCGCTGCTCACGGTCGGTTCGCTCTCGGATTACCTGGGACGCAAACCGGTGATTTTCACCGCTGTGGCGCTGAACATGCTGGCCATGCTGCTTTTTATCAATGCCGACAGCGTCGCCTGGTTGATCAGTGCCCGGGTGCTTCAGGGTTTTGCTACCGGGATGGCCACGGCTGCGTTGGGCGCCGCGCTGCTCGACACGGATCGCCAGCAAGGTCCGCTGATCAATAGCGTCGCGCCGCTGCTCGGTATGGCGTTAGGTGCCATGGGTTGTGGTTTGTTGGCCGAGTTTGCGCCGCTGCCACTGCAATTGACTTTCTGGGTGCTGCTCGCGATGTTCGGGTTGCAGGCGCTGTACGTCTGGCGTCTGCCGGAAAGCGTCAGTGCGCAACGTGGCGCGTTGGCGTCGCTGCGCCCGACCCTGCATGTGCCCATCCAGGCAAGGCGTGCGTTGTGGCTGGTGTTGCCGATCAACACCGCCGCCTGGGCGCTCGGCGGTTTTTACGCGTCCCTCGCTCCATCCCTTGTGCGGACGGCCACCGGATCGACTTCCAATCTGATTGGCGGTGCGACAGTGGCGGTGCTGACCGTCACCGGCGCGCTGATGATCTACACCTTGCGCAGTCGCCCGGCCGACAAAGTCTTGCGGGTCGGCGCGAGCATTCTGCCCGTCGGTGTGGCGCTGATTTTACTGGCGGTTCACAGCGCCAGCCTGCCGTTGTTTTTCATCGGGACGCTGGTCGCCGGTTGCGGTTTTGGCGCGAGTTTCCTCGGCGCGTTGCGCAGTGTCGTGCCGCTAGCCTTGCCTCATGAACGGGCCGGGTTGATGTCGGCGTTTTATGTGCTCAGTTATCTGGCGTTCTGCCTGCCATCGTTGCTGGCGGGGAATCTGACGCGGGCCTTTGGGCTGGTGACCACGACTGATGGTTATGGCGCGGTGCTGATTATCCTGGCGGTCAGTGCTCTGCCCGCGTTGATGCGTCAACAGCCTGCCAAAGTCTGTGGCGCCGATGCTCGATGACCGCTAGCCTTGGCGTCGCCACCCATTTCAACGGACCACCCGATGAAGATCATCCGCAGCAAATCCTTCACTGCTGATCGCGCCTGGGGCGCCTTGGATATCGCCAACATGAACGGCATCACCACCCGTTTGCACTGGACCGATCAGCCGTATAAATGGCACGTCAACGATGGGCAGGAAGTGTTCGTCGTACTCGATGGCCAAGTGCAGATGCGCTATCGCGAAGACGGCGTTGAAAAGGACACGCTGCTCGACATCGGCGACATTTTCTACGCCTCGGTGGGCACCGAACACGTTGCCCATCCACAAGGTGCGGCGCGGATCCTGGTGATCGAGACGGAAGGTAGCGTCTGACGCATATCTACAAAGCAGATAACAGTTAGAGATATTACCCGTTATATAGATATTCGATTCGGATCTACCATGGATTCCACCTCACAAGAGGAGAGGAATTCACCATGACATGCCCCAACAGCACCACCCTCGGTTCAAGACCGTTCAGCCATTTGCAGCACCCGCTTGAGGCGATTCGCCAATTCACGCCCAACTGGTTCGCCGCGACCATGGGCACGGGCGTGCTGGCATTGGCACTGGCGCAATTGCCCGTCGCCATTCCTGGACTGAACGCGGTGGCCGAAGGTCTCTGGCTGCTCAATATCTGCTTGTTCGTATTATTCACCGCCGCGTACACGGCACGCTGGGTGCTGTTCTTCGATGAGGCTCGGCGGATCTTCGGTCACTCCACGGTCTCGATGTTCTTCGGCACCATCCCCATGGGGTTGGCGACCATCATCAATGGCTTCCTGGTGTTCGGCTTGCCGCGCTGGGGCGATGGAGTGATTCATGTCGCCGAGGTGCTGTGGTGGCTCGATGTGGTCATGTCGCTGGCCTGCGGTGTGCTGATTCCCTACATGATGTTCACCCGTCAGGAGCACAGCATCGACCAGATGACAGCAGTCTGGCTGTTGCCTGTGGTCGCGGCGGAAGTGGCGGCCGCCAGTGGGGGCCTGTTGGCACCGCACTTGACCGATGCCCATTCGCAACTGGTGGTGCTGACAACCAGCTACGTGCTGTGGGCCTTTTCCCTGCCGGTGGCGTTCAGCATTCTGACCATTCTGTTGCTGCGCATGGCGCTGCATAAACTGCCTCACGAAAACATGGCCGCCTCCAGCTGGCTGGCGCTGGGGCCGATCGGCACCGGGGCGTTGGGCATGTTGCTGCTGGGCGCCGATGCGCCGGCCATCTTTGCGGCCAACGGCCTGCCGGGCATCGGTGAAATTGCAGCCGGGTTGGGCCTGGTGGCCGGGATCACGCTGTGGGGCTTCGGCTTCTGGTGGATGCTGATGGCGGTGCTGATCACCGTGCGTTACCTGCGCGACGGTATCCCGTTCAACCTGGGCTGGTGGGGCTTCACCTTCCCGCTGGGCGTCTATTCTCTGACGACGTTGAAACTGGGCAGCACCTTGAACCTGGCGTTTTTCAATGTCTTTGGCTGCGTGCTGGTGGCGATGCTGGTGGTGATGTGGCTGATTGTCTCGAAACGCACAGTGCGGGGCGCGTGGCGGGGTGAGTTGTTTGTCTCGCCGTGCATTGCAGGATTAAAGAAATAAGCCGCAAAGATTAGGTAATGTGTGGCCTGGATCGACGTTCGACATTCCAATAGCAAATCGCCAAGCCACTCTTTACCCAATCTCAGGGACCCATGGAAGATGAGCCACCCCTCACAGTTCACCTTGCTTCGCACCCGGCGCTTCCTGCCGTTCTTTGTCACGCAGTCCCTCGGGGCGTTCAACGACAACATCTTCAAGCAGTCGTTGATCCTCGCCATTCTGTACAAGCTGACCATCGACGGTGACCGTTCGATCTGGGTCAACCTGTGCGCGTTGCTGTTTATCCTGCCGTTCTTTCTGTTCTCGGCGCTGGCCGGCCAGTTCGGGGAAAAGTTCGCCAAGGACGCGCTGATTCGACTGATCAAGCTCGGGGAAATCGCCATCATGGCGGTCGGCGCCGTTGGTTTCCTGTTCGATCACCTGTCGCTGATGCTGGTGGCGCTGTTTGCCATGGGCACGCACTCGGCGCTGTTCGGGCCGGTGAAATATTCGATCCTGCCCCAGGCCCTGCGTGAAGAAGAGTTGGTGGGTGGCAACGGGCTGGTGGAAATGGGCACGTTCCTGGCGATCCTCGCCGGTACCATCGGCGCCGGGATCATGATGTCGTCCAGTCATTACGCGCCCATTGTGTCCACCGCGATCATCGCTGTCGCGGTGCTCGGCTACCTGGCCAGTCGTAGCATTCCCCGGGCGGCGGCCTCATCGCCGCAAATGCGCCTGAACTGGAACATCTTCAGCCAATCCTGGGCCACTTTGAAACTGGGCCTGGGGCAAACGCCTGCGGTGTCGCGTTCCATCGTCGGCAACTCGTGGTTCTGGTTTGTCGGGGCGATTTATCTGACGCAGATCCCGGCCTATGCCAAGGAATGGATGCACGGCGACGAGACCGTGGTGACGCTGATTCTGACGGTGTTCTCGGTGGGCATCGCCCTCGGTTCGATGCTCTGCGAGAAGCTCTCCGGACGCAAAGTCGAGATTGGCCTGGTGCCGTTCGGCTCGTTTGGCCTGACGGTCTTTGGCTTGCTGCTGTGGTGGCATTCCGGCGGTATCCCAGACAGCGTTGCCGGCCACGGCTGGATCGAAATCCTTGGTTTTGGTCACGCCTGGCTGGTGCTGATCGACATTCTGGGCCTGGGGATTTTCGGCGGTTTCTACATTGTGCCGCTGTATGCGCTGATTCAGTCGCGCACCCCCGAAAACGAGCGGGCGCGGGTGATTGCCGCCAACAACATTCTCAACGCACTGTTCATGGTGGTGTCGGCGATTGTCTCGATCGTGCTCCTGAGCATGGTCGAGCTGTCGATTCCGCAGCTGTTTCTGGTGGTGTCGCTGCTGAACATCGGCGTCAACGCCTACATCTTCAGCATCGTGCCTGAGTTCACCATGCGTTTCCTGATCTGGCTGCTCAGCCATTCGATGTACCGCGTGGAGCATCGAAATCTCGATTTGATCCCGGATGAAGGCGCGGCATTACTGGTCTGCAACCATGTTTCGTTTGTGGATGCGTTGCTGATCGGCGGTGCGGTGCGTCGGCCGATTCGCTTTGTCATGTACTACAAGATCTACAACCTGCCGGTGCTGAACTTTATCTTTCGCACGGCGGGGACGATTCCGATTGCGGGGCGCCAGGAAGACATTCAAATCTACGAAAAAGCCTTCACGCGTATCGCTCAATACCTGAAGGACGGTGAACTGGTGTGCATCTTCCCGGAAGGCAAGTTGACCGCTGACGGGGAGATGAGTGAGTTCAAGGGCGGGCTGGTGCGCATTCTCGAAGAGACGCCGGTGCCGGTGATTCCACTGGCGTTGCAAGGGTTGTGGGGGAGTTTCTTCAGCCGCGATCCGGGCAAGGGCTTGTTTCGTCGGTTGTGGTCGCGGGTGACGTTGGTGGCGGGGCCGGCGGTGGCGGTTGAGGCGGCGGAGCCGGCGACGTTGCAGGCGATGGTCGGGGATTTGCGTGGGGCCGTTAGATAGTCGGTGACTGTGAGGGCCTCTTCGCGGGCAAGCCTCGCTCCTGCGGGGTTTGTGGCATATCCATCATTCGGGATGCGCCAGAAACCCTGCAGGAAAGAGGCTCGCCCGCGAAGGCGATCTAAAGGTCAGGCGCTGACCTTCAGCCCAATCAACCCGGCAATAATCAACGCCACACTGGCCAGCCTGAACAGCGCCATGGATTCACCAAACAAAATGATCCCGGCGATCACCGTGCCCACCGCACCCACACCGGTCCAGATCGCATAGGCCGTGCCCAGCGGCAATTCCTTCATGGCAAGGCCCAGCAAGCCAAGGCTGATCGCCATAGCGGCAACGGTCAATGCGGTGGGGAGAGGGCGGCTGAAACCGTCGGTGTATTTCAGGCCGACGGCCCAGCCGACTTCGAACAGGCCGGCGAAAAACAGAATGATCCAGGACATGAAAGACCTCCATCGATTGACGGGGTCGTCCCCAGATTAATGACTCGATCGAGCCGCGAGGTCGTCCTCGCGTTGCGCCATAGAGTGCCCATCATTAACCCGGGGATCAAGTTTTCGGATTACTCGGCCGCTTGCTGAACTGCGGTTTCCCGGTCTTGTTTTTCGCTCATGCGACGGAAATACGTCGAGAGCAACGCCCCCGAAATGTTGTGCCAGACGCTGAACAACGCGCTAGGCACCGCCGCCAGTGGCGAGAAGTGCGCACTGGCCAACGCAGCACCGAGGCCGGAGTTCTGCATGCCGACTTCCAGTGCCAGGGATTTGCGTTGGGCCAGCGGCAACTTGAACAGGCGCCCGGTGAAGTAACCCAGCAGATAACCGAAGCTGTTGTGCAACATCACCACGGCCATGATCAGCAGGCCGGACTCGGCAATCTTCGCCTGGCTGGCGGCCACCACGGCGGTGACGATGATCACGATGCTCACCACCGAAATCAGCGGCAATACTTCCACCGCATGACGCACCCGGCTGCCGAGCAAACGCTGGGCAACCACACCCAGCACGATCGGCAACAGCACCACTTGCAGGATCGACCAGAACAGCTCCATGAAGGACACCGGCAGCCACGCCGAGGCCAGCAGCCAGATCAGCGCCGGGGTCAGCAGCGGAGCGAGGAGGGTGGTGACGGCGGCGATGGCCACCGAGAGCGCCAGGTCACCGCGTGCCAGCCAGGTCATCACGTTCGACGAGGTGCCGCTTGGGCAGCAGCCGACCAGGATCACGCCGACGGCGATTTCCGGTGGCAGGTGAAACGCCTGGCAGAGCAACCACGCCACACCGGGCATGATCACGAAATGTGCAACCACGCCCAGCGCCACGCGCCACGGATGGCGAGCGACTTCGGCGAAGTCTTCGAGTTTGAGTGTCAGGCCCATGCCGAACATCACCAAGCCCAGCAGCGGCACGATCGCGCCTTTCAGGCCGATAAACCACGTCGGCTGCAAGAACGCCACGACCGCGAAAATCAGTACCCAGTAAGCGAAGGTGTTGCCGACAAAACGACTCAATGCAGCGAGGGCGCGCATGGCCTGATCCTTATTATTAAGTAACACCACAAAAACCAATGTGGGAGCGAGCCTGCTCGCGAATGCGGTGTATCAGTCGACATAAATGCCGACTGTCACAACGCCTTCGCGAGCAGGCTTGCTCCCACAGTGATATCACACGCTTTTAGATCCCTTGCGGAAGCTCTTCACCGCCCAACGCTTCAACCAGGGCTGGCAGGAAGTCGCCGAAGGTCAGCATCATCAAGGTGAAGCTGGCGTCCAGCTGGCCGAGGGCTTCTTCGCCGCCGTCCTGCTCTGCCTGGTCTTGCAGCAGGTCTTCGAACTTCAGGCGCTTGACCACCATCTTGTCGTCGAGGACGAAAGACAGCTTGTCTTGCCAGGCCAGCGACAGCTGAGTCACCACTTTGCCGGTGCTCAAGTGCAACTGGATTTCTTCGCTGGTCAGGTCCTGACGCTTGCAACGCACGATGCCACCGTCTTCGTGGGTGTCGCGCAGTTCGCACTCGTCCAGCACAAAGAAGTCGTCCGCGGCTTTCTGGGTGGTGACCCATTCGGTCATGGTCGCGGTTGGCGACATTTTAACGGTCAGCGGACGTACCGGCAGTGTGCCGATCACTTCGCGCAGGGTCGATAGCAGGTCTTCGGCGCGTTTCGGGCTGGCCGAGTTGACCAGGATCAGGCCTTGTTTCGGCGCGATAGCAGCGAAGGTCGACGAACGACGGATAAAGGCACGCGGCAGGAACGCCTGGATGATTTCATCCTTGATCTGGTCGCGTTCCTTTTTATAGACCTTGCGCATTTGTTCGGCTTCGATCTCTTCGACCTTTTCCTTCACAGCGTCACGCACGACGCTGCCCGGCAAGATGCGCTCTTCCTTACGGGCGGAGATCAGCAGGAAGTCGCCGCTGACGTGCACCAGGGGGGCATCTTCGCCTTTGCCGAAGGGCGCGACGAAACCATAGGTGGTCAACTCCTGGCTTGCACATGAACGCGCCAGTTTGGTGGCCAGTGCAGTTTCCAACGCCTCGGCATCAAAAGGCAGATCTTGGGTCAGGCGATAGATAAGCAGGTTTTTGAACCACATGGGGCGAGTCTCTCCTTTATACAAAGGGGGGCATTATTCTCTTAGCGAAGCCATAGGCCAACCCTTCTCTAAGCCTTTGGAAGGCCTGCAAAAATTATTGTAAAAAGTGCTTGCCAGAGGTTGGGTCGCTCCGTAGAATGCGCGCCACACCGAAAGTGAAGGGTGATTAGCTCAGCTGGGAGAGCGTCTGCCTTACAAGCAGAATGTCGGCGGTTCGATCCCGTCATCACCCACCATTCGCTTTAGTGTTACGCGCAGCGGTAGTTCAGTCGGTTAGAATACCGGCCTGTCACGCCGGGGGTCGCGGGTTCGAGTCCCGTCCGCTGCGCCATATTCGGTAACCTGGAACGCTGAACGCCAGGTCACCACGGAAAAGCCCGCTCAATGCGGGTTTTTTTCTGTCTGTTGTTCCTGCGGAATGTGTTGTTTCACCGGTTTTCAGATTTTTTTGAAGATTTATTCAATTAAATCAACACTTTACGAAAATCTGTGGCACAATGCGCCCCGCAACGAAGGTAAAGGGTGATTAGCTCAGCTGGGAGAGCGTCTGCCTTACAAGCAGAATGTCGGCGGTTCGATCCCGTCATCACCCACCACTTACTTTCAACGCTACGCGCAGCGGTAGTTCAGTCGGTTAGAATACCGGCCTGTCACGCCGGGGGTCGCGGGTTCGAGTCCCGTCCGCTGCGCCATATTCGGTAATCTGGAACGCTGAACGCCAGGTCACCACACAGAAAGCCCGCTTTATGCGGGCTTTTTGCTGTCCGGGATTTGGCTTTATTGCTCGGCGTTGCGGCTGTGGCGGTAATCGCTGACCGCTTCGTACACCGCCTTGCGCAGACGGTTGATCCCGCCAATCGGGCGATGAGCCTCAAGCCCGAACCACGGGTTGAACGATTGGTTATCGCATTGCACGTTTAGCGCTGGCGTGTCGAAGTCCTGGGCGGGCAGCCTGATCCGTGCCACGGTTTCGAACGGCGCATCCTTTTCCTTCCATTGGATACTCGTGTCCTCGATCGGCATGTACTTGCCCGGATCCTGGCGCTGGATCTGCAAGACAAAGCACGCGGGCACCCGATCCGTCGACAACTGCTGATTCAGCGCATTGCGTAAAAAATTCGGCAGCTTCTGGTTCTGCGCCGGCAACGTGTAGGCCGGGCAACTGTCAGGGTCGGGCGTCACCCGAAACTTCGCATTGGCGTTACCGAACTTGTAGGGCGAGACCGAAAAGTACGCCGTCTGCGTCGGACTTTCCGGCGCAGGGGAGAGTGTCGCCAAAGCGATAAACAGATGACGGACCTGCCACGTGCGCGGATCCCATCCGGGGAAAAACGCCATCAGCTTCTTGCCATCGGCCTGGGCGGCCACATTCTGACGGTATTCGGCGACATCGCTGACGAAGAAATTCGGGTGGCTGAACATCACAAAGTCCTGTTCGCCACGGCTTTGTTGATCGGTGAGCAGTTGTTTGCCGGGCACGTCGTGCAACTTGATCGCCATGCCCCGGGCATCGCGGATACTGTCGAACTGTGGATAGGCATTGCCGTTGGACAGCCGCATCGTCGCTTGCCAGGTTTTGCCGGGTTCGCTGAATACGCCCTGACGCAGCGCTTGCGTCAGATCCGGCAGGACCTGGACTTCGGCCTTCACGCAGCCATGGGCCTTGGCGTGCGCATCACGCAGGTAGC
This sequence comes from Pseudomonas sp. PS02303, assembly GCF_029959925.1. Lineage (NCBI taxonomy): Bacteria > Pseudomonadati > Pseudomonadota > Gammaproteobacteria > Pseudomonadales > Pseudomonadaceae > Pseudomonas > Pseudomonas sp. PS02303. The sequence continues at coordinate 6,431 of NZ_JASCOM010000134.1, read as the reverse complement.
GGGTGCTTTCCCGGTGCTGATCGACGATGCGCACGGCCGTCTGGATGATGTCCTGAGTCATCGCCGCTTCGCCATTCGGGATCAGTTCTTCAGCGGATACCGGTCCACTGTGCTGCCAGGCAAGCCACGCCGTGGCCAGCGCCCAGCCGAGTACTCCTAGGCCCAGTAACCACAACAGGGTTTTGCCGAGAAAGGCGCCCAACCACATCCACAGTCTGCTCATGGCAATTGTGCCTCCAACGGGCCGCCCAGTACTTTCAGATACTCCAGCAGCGCCCAGCGCTCCTGCGGTTGCAGCAGGCGACCGATGACGCCGTTACCCAATTTGCCAGCACGGAATTCGTGGCCGCTGTTGTGATTGCCGGTGATGCGCGTGTCGAACTTGAAGCCATTGGTAAAGGCCTCGGTGCGATAGCCCAGGTGCCTGGGGTCGTACTCGAACGTGCCTTTGAAGAAGGTCGTTGCGCGTTCATCCTGGGGCGAGAGCAGTTGATAGATGCTTGGCACCGAACCGTTGTGCAGAAACGGCGCCGTCGCCCAGACGCCGGCCAACGGACGGGCCTTGTAGGCGCGCAATTCACGCACGCCAATCGGCAGGCCGAAGCCATCCATCTCCGGACGCTCGGCCTCGGGGATTTTCGCCTCGCGATAAGCACGGTTTCCGACGAAAGCGGTGACGTAGGCCAGGCCTTTGGCTGACGAGAGTTTGCTCATGTCCAGCGGTTCGGCGGGCGGCGGCTGCAACTGCACATCCAGTTTCGCCAGCTCCGCCGGGTCCCATTGCAAGGCGCTGAGGTCGAAACGATGGTCGGCGATGTTATTGGCCGCGCCCGGGTCTGTGCCGATGTAATCCACCGGCAGCATTTTCAGGTGTTGCACCCAACGCCCGTTGGTCTGGACCGATCGAGGCACGTGGCAACCGGCGCAGTTTTCGCTGAACAATTCGCGACCTTTGACGGCCAGAGGCTTATCGACAGCGCCGAGCAGCGTTTCGGGCCAGGCCGGTGGTTTGAGCCGTTGCAGGGTTTGTTCGATCTGGTGCAAGTCGCGCAAGCGGACACTCGACGGATAGCGCTCGTCACCTTTGAGCGGCTGGCCATTGGCGTCGAAGAAATCCAGGGTGGCACCGACGCCCAGCGCTTCGCCGATGTTGCGGGCCATCGGTTGCTGCGCCGAACCGTTCCATTGCACCCAGTCAAAGGTCCACATGTCCCACAGTTGCGGGTAGTCCACCGGCGCATCCGCCACGCGGTAATTATCAGGTGAAATCGCATCGCCGAAGCTGGCATTGGCAATGCGCCCGAAAGCGTCGGTGCGGCCGGGGCCTTCCTCGGTGGGATAGAGCCCGCGATGGGTATCGTTCCAGGCCACTTTCACGAACGTATTGAGGGAGGCTTTGAAGTCTTGGCGCAACTGTTGGCGGCGGGTGTCGTAGTCCTCGCCCAGCACGTTGCGGGCGAAACGTTCGAATTTCCACGGGTTGTAATAAGTCGAGACCAGACTGGCGACAAGTGCTTGTCCGAAACTGCCACCGCGTAGTGTAGGAACACTGGAAGGCAGGACATGCTGCGCCGAACCGCCGTCGATCCGCACGGCCTGGCCATTGAAACGCAATTCACCGGTGTGGCAGGCGGCGCAGGTGATGTCGAGGAACTCGTCCTGGCTGCCGGGGTTTTGATGGCGGGCAAACCCCACGGGCAAGTTGGCAGGGTTGTTCGGTGTGGCTTTCTGCTCGGGGTCGATCAGGAAACCAAAGCGTGCGAGGTATTCGGGGGTGGCGAAGCGTTGTTCCGAGAAGGGCAGTTCGAGCTCATTGAACCAGTCATAGCGCAAGCCTTTGACCTGAGTGCCCTGGGGGGTGAAGTAGTAAGTCTGGCGGTCGGCGGCGCTCCACTGTTCCAGGTAATGCACCTGTTGTGCGGGGGACCAGGTCGGCAATTTCGGGTTGGCGACGTAGTACAGCACCACGGCCAGGCCCAGCCCCAGCAGCACAGCGAACAACGCCAGCAGGCGGAATAAGAGGCGCAAGATAAACATCCTTGTCGATTTTGTAGCTCTCTTATGCCTCAGTGCTTGAGGTGCGGCAAGTGGCCATTACGCCAGATGCTGTGGGATCCGGTATTCGTCTCTGTGGGGCCCAAGATGACAGAAGCTTCATCGCTGCAATCCCGAAATGCGTTAAAACACCTGAACTTATCAGAAGTTTCCTGCTCTCATGCCGGTAGCCATTGGTCGTGGCCGCCTGATAAGCTCGCGGCTTTACTCGATTGCCCTTTAGGCGCATGAACAAGGAAATAGCATGAAACAGCATCGGTTGGCGGCGGCGGTGGCCCTGGTTAGCCTGGTACTTGCGGGTTGTGACTCGCAGACCAGCGTAGAGCTGAAAACCCCGGCGCAAAAAGCTTCCTACGGGATTGGCCTGAACATGGGCAAGAGCCTGGCTCAGGAAGGCATGGATGACCTGGACTCCAAAGCCGTAGCCCAAGGCATCGAAGACGCCGTCGGCAAGAAAGAACAGAAGCTGAAGGATGAAGAACTGGTCGAAGCCTTCGCAGCACTGCAGAAGCGTGCTGAAGAGCGTATGGCCAAAATGAGCGAAGAGTCGGCAGCCGCCGGCAAGAAATTCCTCGAAGAAAACGCCAAGAAAGCGGGTGTCACCACCACTGCTTCGGGCCTGCAATACGAAGTGGTCAAGAAAGCTGATGGCGCACAGCCAAAGCCGACCGACGTAGTGACTGTTCACTACACCGGCAAGCTGACCGACGGCACTACCTTTGACAGCTCCGTCGACCGTGGCAGCCCGATCGATCTGCCGGTCAGCGGCGTGATTCCGGGTTGGGTCGAAGGCCTGCAACTGATGCACGTTGGCGAGAAGTACAAGCTGTACATTCCTAGCGAGCTGGCCTACGGCGCCCAAAGCCCAAGCCCGGCGATTCCAGCCAACTCGGTGCTGGTATTCGACCTGGAACTGCTGGCGATCAAGGATCCAGCAAAAGAAGACGCCGCCAAGTAATCAGCGTCTGCTTTAAAAACAACGCCTCGCTTTATGCGGGGCGTTGTTGCATCTGGCGTTCAGCGAGGGTAAACAAAGCGAACGGATGCTGTACGGTGCAGTCATAGCCATTGAGGACGCCGTGCTAGCCGCGCCGGCGCGCCAAGTCAATGAAATCTTGGGTTTTTTTATGTGAGTAAAAAACGCCCGATCTGAGTTGAGCCCTTATGAAACGGGGCTTTCAGCCGTGAAATATAGCTCTGTTCACAAGGTTATCCACAATTTGTGTGGATAACATTTCAGCGGGAGGAATGATGAAAGCACCTTGGAATTTCGCTCGTTTCCTGCCACTCGCCGGACGCCTGCTTGCCCGTGGACGTTTGCCGACCCTGCTGTTCGCCGTCGCCAGCAAAGGGGCCAGTCAGGGCAACCGATTGGGCAAACTCAAAGACGATCTGCGCCTGATGCAGGCACTGTGCCTGGCCTACTGGCGTGGGGAGTACCGCGCCATCAGCCCGAAGGCGCTGATCTCGGTGGTGGCCGGCCTGATGTACTTCCTCAGTCCGGTGGATGCGATCCCCGACTTCATCCCGGTATTCGGCATGCTGGATGACATTGCCGTGCTGGCCTGGTTGATGAAAGTCCTCGACGATGAACTCAATGCGTTCCGTGCCTGGCGCAAACGTCAGTTGCCGGAGAAGCTTGCGGTGGTGGAGCGGCTCCCCGATACACCTGAGCAACTTCAGCTTCAAGGCCCGAAAAAAACCTGATTCGATTGAGGATCGTCCTTATATTCATACCCCCCGCGACCGTGGCCGCTGTTAGGATTACACTTCTAGGGAAAAGTGCCGACTCGCTAAGTGTCGTTGTCCTACGGGGAAGTCATGGATATTCAGATAATCACACGCGAAGGCGAGCCCGAATACGCGGTTTTGCCGTGGGCTCAGTACCAGGCTCTACTGAAAGCAGCAGGCATCAACCAACAACCGGCGCCCGACACGCCGGCGCGTCAAGCAACATCATCAGACCCGATTCTTCCAGGTCTGGATCAACTACGCAGTTTGCGCGAAGGGAAGGGCATCGCCATCGAGGCGCTGGCCCGCACGGTAGGCATCAGCCCGTCTTATCTGGCCCTGATCGAAAGTGGCGAGCGTCTACCCGACGCTGCGATTCGCCGCAGTCTGGCCTGGGAACTGACGGTGCCAGGGTGGAGGGATGAATCGTGAGCGTCCGCATCAGTCGTCAACATTGGGACGGGTTGTTGGGTGAGCTGGATCAGGCCCGCCGCCAACGGCATCTGCTGACTTATCGAGCCTTGCTGGAACGTTTGCAGTTGCCCACGCCGGCCATGCAAACCCTCACCGCTGCGCTGGAGCATCTGGCTGCGCTGGACGCCAAGGCCGAGCAGCCGCTGCGCAGCTCGCTGGTGATCAGCCAGGGTGCCAGCCGCCTGCCACGCACCGGTTTCTTCGAATGCGTCGAGCGTCTGGGGCGTTTCTCGGGACCGTCCGACGGTGTCGCCGCCGCCTCATGGCACGCTTCGGAAGTGGTGCGCGTGTTCGAATACGAATACCCGGAATCGGCGGAGGCCTGAGTGTTTTTACGCCTCAAGGCACGGGCCAGTTACTGGCTGGCCCGCCGGTTGTTTCACTGGTCATGGTTCGTGCGACAGCCCCGCGGCTGGAGCTGGCTCGAAGGCCAGTTCGCACGGATGGCCAATCTGGGTGATGTCGGCGCGCAAAGCTTCTATGGCCACATCCTGACCTTTCGTGGCGTTGGCCTTGGGGCTCGCGAGGAGGGTGTGCGATTGCTGCGCCTGGCGGCTTTGGCGGGGGATGGCAAAGCGGCGTATCAGGTGGGAGTGATCAGTTTGGCGGGGACGCCGAGCAAGGCGCCGGATCCGGTGGAAGCGGCGCGGTTCTGGCGGATTGCGGTGCAGGCTGGGCATCCGCTGGCGGAGATCAAGTTGAAAGGGTTGGAGAGTGGCGATACTGCGCAGTAATTGATGCGCCTGACTGCGGATGTCAGGTGTTAAGAGTTGAATCTGATCAAGGAAGATAAAACATTGAAAACAGCTTTCGGCGCCCTGTTTCTGGTCTGCCTGACCACGAGTGTATTCGCTGGCGATAACGCTATCGGTTTCCAGGCCTCTACGTTGCCAGACACGCAAAACGACCGCCCACTGGAAATGGTCGTCTGGTACCCCACCGCAACCACCGCCACCCCTCAATTGTTCGGCGACAACCCAGCGTTTGTCGGGGCCCTCGCCGTGCCCAACACGCCACCGACCGCCGGCGAGCATCCATTGGTGGTGCTCTCCCACGGTTTCGGGGGTAATTGGATCAACCAGACATGGCTGGCCAGCGCACTCGCCCACAAAGGTTACATCGTGGCGGCAGTCAACCACCCCGGCAGCACCAGCAAAGACCGCACCCCTCAAGCTGCGGCGCAGTTATGGCGGCGGCCCGCCGACCTCAGCCGGGCCATCGACGCGGTCACGGCTCAGCCGCAACAATTCGGCGCGGTCGCCAAGCATCGAATCGCCGCCGTGGGCCATTCCCTCGGCGGCTGGACCGTCATGGAAACCGCCGGCGCCCGTTTCGACCCCGACCGCTTTGCCCTGGACTGCAAAACCCACACGAAGTTGGCCAGTTGCAACGTCTACCGACAGATGAACCCCGCCAGCACTTCGGTATCGAAGGCCCGGCTGGCCGCCGATTTGAGCGATAAACGTGTCACCGCAGTTGTTTCACTGGACCTGGGACTGTCACGCGGGATGACTGATGACAGCCTTGCGGGGCTGCCAGTGCCGACGCTAGTGATTGCGGCGGGCGTGCCTTCTGAGGAGCTACCCGCGCAGTTGGAGTCAGCTGACTTGGCTAAACGTCTGCCCCAAGCGTCGACGCGCTATGTCGAGATTAAAGACGCTAGCCACTTTAGTTTTATGGCGGTGTGCAAACCTGGAGCGGTAGCGCTTCTTGAGGAAGACGTGCCGGGAGATGGGATTATTTGTGGGGATGCTGAGGGAGGGAGGGCTCGGGAGGTGATTCAGGAGCAGGTTGCGTCGCTGATTGCGGAGTTTTTGGTGCAATCACCGCGCGACTGAAAGAGCGAGGGTGTATGGGACGTGGCGTGAGGGAAACCTCTCGCCACGTCCGCAAAGCAAATGCCTACGCTTCATCCTGATCCACCCTACGAAAAGCCGATTTCCCATCCAAAAAACCGCTTCATGGCGCTCGATGACTCTCAGCGACTTCGCGTTGCTTTGCGCCATTCCGTTGCATGAGGGCTGTGATGTGGTTAGGCGGCGGTTCGGATTGAATCCAGAGATTTTTGTTGTGTGGTCTGGCCTCTTCGCGGGCAAGCCTCGCTCCTACGGGAGATGGGTAGTCCACAATAGTTGCGAACGACAAAAAACCCTGTAGGAGCGAGGCTTGCC
>NZ_JASCOM010000133.1:0-16273 GCF_029959925.1 Pseudomonas sp. PS02303 | reverse complement strand
GCTCGCTCCTACGGATATGCAGTGTCCCTGTAGGAGCGAGCGGTGCGGCGATCCGACTTGCCCGAGAATGGCCGCGCCGCGGTCAATCCTGATGCACAAAATCACAAGAATAAAAAAGATCCGAGGTGTTGCATGTCCGAGCTATCCGAAGCACGCATCCCCGACGCACCCGCAATTCAGCGTTTGCCCCTTTTGCAACTGATCCTGGTCGGCCTGCAACACGTTCTGCTGATGTACGGCGGCGCCATCGCGGTGCCGCTGATCATCGGGCAGGCCGCCGGCCTGAGTCGTGAAGAAATCGCCTTCCTGATCAACGCCGACCTGCTGGTGGCCGGGATCGCGACCATCGTGCAATCGCTGGGCATCGGCCCGATGGGCATCCGTATGCCGGTGATGATGGGCGCCAGTTTCGCCGCCGTCGGCAGCATGGTCGCCATGGCCGGCATGCCCGGGATCGGCCTGCAAGGAATCTTCGGTGCAACCATCGCCGCCGGTTTCTTCGGCATGATCATCGCGCCGTTCATGTCCAAAGTCGTGCGCTTCTTCCCGCCGCTGGTGACCGGCACGGTCATCACCTCGATCGGTTTGTCGCTGTTCCCCGTGGCCGTCAATTGGGCGGGCGGCGGTGCCGGCGCCACTCAATTCGGCTCACCGATTTACCTGGCCATTGCCGCGCTGGTGCTGGCCACCATTCTGCTGGTCCACCGCTTCATGCGCGGCTTCTGGGTCAACATTTCCGTGTTGATCGGCATGTGCCTGGGCTACGTAATCTGCGGGCTGATCGGCATGGTCGACCTCAGCGGCATGGCGGATGCGCCCTGGGTGCAGATTGTCACCCCGCTGCACTTCGGCATGCCCACGTTTGAACTCGCACCCATCCTGTCCATGTGCCTGGTGGTGGTGATCATCTTCGTCGAGTCCACCGGGATGTTCCTCGCGCTGGGCAAAATCACCGGCCAGGAAGTCTGCCCACGGATGCTGCGCCGCGGCTTGCTGTGTGATGCCGGCGCCTCGTTCTTCGCCGGTTTCTTCAACACCTTCACCCACTCTTCGTTCGCGCAAAACATCGGCCTGGTGCAGATGACCGGCGTGCGTTGCCGCTCGGTGACCATCGTTGCCGGCGGTTTGCTGGTGGTGCTGAGCCTGTTGCCGAAAGCGGCGTTTCTGGTGGCCTCGATTCCACCGGCGGTACTGGGCGGCGCAGCGATTGCGATGTTCGGCATGGTGGCCGCCACCGGGATCAAGATTCTTCAGGAAGCCGACATCGGTGACCGTCGCAACCAGTTGCTGGTGGCGGTGAGCATCGGCATGGGACTGATTCCCGTGGTGCGTCCGGAGTTCTTCGCGCACTTGCCGTTGTGGATGAGTCCGATCACCCACAGCGGCATTGCGATGGCGACGTTGAGTGCGCTGTCGCTGAACCTGCTGTTCAACATTCTTGGCGGCAAAGAACGCGCCGCGATCAACGACTGTCACGCCCACTCGCATTAAGTCAGCAACGCACGAACCCTTTAGGAGCCGGTTTGCTGGCGAAGGCGGCGTGTCAGACGACATCAAAATTGGATGTTCTGACCTCATCGCCAGCAAGCCAACTCCTACAGGGTCGGGGACTGCCTGCGCCTTGCAAAAATAAAAAAAAGAGGGAGCAACAGATGATTCGGACACAGAAAAACCTGCTGTTGGGCGGTGGCCTTCTGGCCGCAAGCCAGGCCATGGCTGGCGATTTACTGCTGTGGCAGACCAACAGTCTGAGCTATTTGTACGGCAAGGATTTTGCGGTCAACCCGTCGATCCAGCAGACGATAACCTTTGAGCATGCCGACCGCTGGAAGTACGGCGACAACTTTCTGTTCGTCGACAGCACTTACTACAACGGCGAGAAAGACCGGAACAAAGGCGTTCACGCCTATTACGGCGAGTTCAGCCCGCGCCTCTCCTTCGGCAAAATCCTCGACCGCCGTTTCGAGTTCGGCCCGATCAAGGACGTGTTGCTGGCCATGACCTACGAGAATGGCGAAGACGACACCGAGGCCTACCTGATCGGCCCCGGTTTCGACCTCGCGGTTCCCGGCTTCAACTTTTTCACCTTGAACTTCTACTATCGCCAGACCGAAGGCTCGCGCCCTGGCGACGATGTCTGGCAGATCACGCCGGCCTGGTCTTACACCCTGCCATTGGGCAACTCGAACCTGTTGATCGACGGCTACATCGACTGGGTGGTGGATAACGACCAGAACTCACAGGGCACCTACCACGCCAACTTGCACGTCAACCCGCAGATCAAGTACGACCTGGGCAAGGCCCTGGGCTGGCGGGAGAAACAGGTGTACGTCGGCGTCGAGTACAGCTATTGGAAAGACAAGTACGGCATCGAAAACAACGGCAACTTCGACACCAATGAAAACACCACCAGCCTGCTGGTGAAGGTGCACTTTTAAGATGGCCCGCAACCGTGCTCCAAACCTGTCGTCGGTGCGCTGTTGCGGGGCACTTGAGACCTGGCCAAGGAGTCAGTATTCTCCGCGGCCGCCTGAATCCGCTTTAAAAAAAAGCCCGGATTTAATTCCTGACCAGAAAGCCAACTTATCCCGGCTCTGCACGGTTCCAAGGCATTCCAAAACCCCTCTCAATCGACTGCTCTTGAGCAGCCGAGCGGGAGTTTTTTGGCTTTTCGAACGCCTTGGCTCAGCTCTTGCTATCAGCACTGAAGCTGACCGACTGGATGATTTTTTACCGCTACAGAAAAAGGCGCCACACCAGAGCGTCGACCTTAGAAAAATAACGTGGAACCACCTACTTTTTGGGAGCAACCGAATGAAACGTACGTGCACCAGCCTGATGCTCGCGGGATCGTTACTGGCCGGGGGCCAGGCAATGGCCGGCGACTTGCTGCAATGGCAGGACAACAGCCTGACTTATCTGTATGGCAAGGACTTCCAGGTCAACCCGCGCATTCAGCAGACGGTGACCTTCGAACACGCCGACGGCTGGAAATATGGCGACAACTTCTTCTTCATCGACAAGATCTTCTACAACGGCAAGGAAGACGCATTCGCCGGTGAGAACACCTACTACGGCGAATTCAGCCCGCGTCTGTCGTTCAACAAGATCTTCGACCAGAAGCTCACGTTTGGCCCGGTCAAAGACGTGCTGCTGGCCATGACTTACGAGTTCGGGGAAAACGATACCGAGTCCTACCTGATCGGTCCCGGTTTCGACCTGGCGATCCCTGGGTTCGACTACTTCCAGCTGAACTTCTACAACCGCCATACCGAAGGCGACCGTCCGGGTGACAACATCTGGCAGGTCACCCCGGTCTGGTCCTACACCATTCCGGTCGGCGACTCGAACATCCTGATCGATGGTTTCATGGACTGGGTGGTCGACAATGACGTCAACAAAAAAGGCGAATATCACGCCAACCTGCACTTCAATCCGCAGGTCAAATACGACCTGGGCAAGGCACTGAACCTGGGCGAAAAGCAGTTGTACGTCGGCGTCGAGTATGACTACTGGAAAAACAAGTACGGCATCGAAGACAGCCAGGGTTTCAAGACTGATCAGAGCGTGACCAGTTTCCTGGTCAAGGTTCACTTCTGATCCGGCGGCGTCTCTAAGGACGCCATCGCTAGCAGGCTAGCTCCCACAGTTGATCTTCGTCGCGCTGAAGATCCCCTGTGGGAGCTAGCCTGCTAGCGATAGCAACACCGCCGATCTCAGGCCGTAACCATAGGCTCCGACAACCCCAGAAACCGGCACAACTCCCCGCGCTTGGCCAACGCATCCCGCCGCCCCAGATCAATCAGCTCGCTGCAATACCCCGCCTCGAACAGCAGATAACTCAACACCCCCGCCCCGCTCGTCTTGGTCGCCCCCGGCCCGCGCAGAAACAGGCGCAACGCCGCTGGCAATTCCTGCCGATGCCGCGCGGCAATTTCATCGATCGGCTGACTCGGCGAAATCACCAACACGTCCACTGGCGCCACGCCCAACGCGCGCATCGGCGTGCCGTCGGGCAGCAAGTGACTGAACTGATTCAGACGCTGCAGCAACTCGATGTCACTTTCCAGACTGTCAATGAACGTGCTGTTGAGCATGTGCCCGCCGATCTGCGCGAGGGTCGGCTGCTGACCGGTGTAGGCGCGTTGCAGCGGTTGCTCCGGGTCGACCCCGCGCGGGTTGCCGCTGACGCCCACCACCAGCACGCGGCTGGCGCCCAGGTGCAGGGCCGGGCTGATCGGTGCCGATTGGCGCACCGCGCCATCGCCGAAATACTCTTCGCCGATTTTTACCGGTGCGAACAACAAGGGAATCGCTGAACTGGCCAGCAAGTGATCGACGGTCAATTGCGTGGGCACGCCGATCCGCCGATGGCGCAACCATGCATCGATGGTGCCGCCCCCCTGATAGAACGTGACGGCCTGCCCGGACTCATAACCGAATGCCGTGACCGCCACCGCCTGCAACTGCTTCTGGGCAATGGCCTCAGCGATGCCGTTCATGTGCAATTTGTCGTTGAGCAACCCGCGCAGCGGCGAACTGTTGAGCAAGGCCACCGGAACCTGAGCGCCGATGCCGAGCAAACTGTGGCTGACGAAGCGGCTGGCCTGATGGATCACGCCCGGCCAGTCGCTGCGCAGCACCAAGTGACTGCGAAAACCCTGCCAGAACGCAGTCAGGCGCTCGATCGCGCCACGAAAGTCCATCGCCCCGCTGGCCAGGCTCACTGCATTGATCGCCCCGGCCGAGGTACCGACAATCACCGGAAACGGATTCGCCGCGCCCACTGGCAGCAACTCCGCAATCGCCGCCAGCACGCCCACCTGATACGCCGCCCGAGCCCCGCCGCCGGAAAGAATCAACCCTGTAACCGGTTCAGCAGGACTCATCGCAACACTCCATGGTGCAAAAAAGGGATCAGCCGCGTTTCTTGTACAGCTTCGGCTCGCCCGGTGGACGGCTCTTGAAGCGCCGATGGGCCCAGAGGTATTGCTCGGGGCACTCACGCAGAGCGCCTTCGACCCATTGATTGATGCGCAGGCAATCGGCCTCTTCGGTCTCGCCAGGGAAACCTTCGAGCGGTGGGTGGATCATCAACCGATAGCCGCTGCCGTCCGCCAGACGCTCCTGGGTGAACGGAACCACCAGCGCCTTGCCCAGCCGGGCGAATTTGCTGGTGGCCGTGACCGTTGCGGCCTGAATCCCGAATAGCGGCACAAAGATGCTCTGCTTGGCGCCGTAGTCCTGATCCGGTGCGTACCAGATCGCCCGACCGGCCCGCAGCAATTTGAGCATGCCGCGCACGTCGTCGCGCTCCACGGCCAGCGAATCGAGATTGTGCCGCTCGCGGCCGCGGCGCTGGATGTAGTCGAACAAAGGATTCTTGTGTTCGCGGTACATGCCGTCGATGGTGTGCTGCTGCCCCAACAGCGCCGCGCCGATTTCCAACGTGGTGAAATGCACCGCCATCAGGATCACGCCCTTGCCTTCGCGCTGGGCCTTTTTCAGGTGCTCCAGGCCTTCGACATGGGCCAGCTTCGCCAGACGCTGACGCGACCACCACCAGCTCATGGCCATTTCAAAGAAGGCGATGCCGGTGGAGGCGAAGTTTTCCTTGAGCAGGCGCTTGCGCTCGTCGGCGGACTTTTCAGGGAAACACAGTTCCAGATTGCGTTTGGCAATGCGCCGTCGGTCGCCGGCCAGCCGATACATCAAGGCGCCCAACAAGCGACCGATGAACAGCAGCGCCGGATATGGCAACTGAACAATCAGCCACAACAGCCCCAAGCCACACCACAGTGGCCAGAAACGCGGCATAAGAAATGTTTTTCGAAAACGCGGGCGATCCATTAAAGGTTCCGGAAAGACAATGGCCGCGCATTCTACATCGTTCGACCCGGCTTGCGGCTTGCGGGCGTTCTCGTTATAAGTCTCGGCACTTTTAGTGACAAGCCGTTGTATGCCGACCATGAGCCAAACCGAACCGCAAGACCAGGATCCCGTGTTCCAGTTGAAGGGCAGCATGCTCGCCATTACGGTGCTGGAACTGGCCCGCAACGACCTCGAGAACCTTGATCGGCAACTGGCCGCCAAGGTCGCCCAGGCGCCTAATTTCTTCAGCAATGCGCCGCTGGTGCTGGCCCTGGACAAACTCCCGGCCAGCGAAGGCGCGGTCGATCTGCCGGGCCTGATGCGCGTGTGCCGCCAGCATGGCCTGCGCACCCTGGCGATCCGGGCCAGCCGCATCGAAGACATCGCCGCCGCCATCGCGGTGGATTTGCCGGTGCTGCCGCCGTCCGGCGCCCGAGAGCGTCCCCTCGACCCGCTCGAAGGCCAGGTGAAGAAAAAGCCGGAAAAACTGCCCGAGCCGACCATCAAACCGACGAAAATCATCACGTCGCCAGTACGCGGTGGCCAGCAGATTTATGCCCAGGGCTGCGACCTGGTGGTGATCTCCTCGGTCAGCCCGGGTGCGGAACTTCTCGCCGATGGGAACATCCATGTATACGGTCCGATGCGCGGTCGCGTGCTGGCCGGGGTCAAAGGCGACACGAAAGCCAGGATTTTCTGTCAGCAGATGAGCGCTGAACTGGTCTCCATCGCCGGCCACTACAAGGTTTCCGAGGATTTGCGCCGTGACCCTTTGTGGGGCGCGGGCGTGCAAGTCAGCCTGTCAGGCGACGTGTTGAACATCATTCGGCTTTAACGGATACTGCCGCATTTTCCAAGCATCTCTAAAACGTAGCGAAAACGGCTCAAACGAAGTAGGAAAAAGGCCAAAAGCAGTGTTTAACGCTGTTCTGGACCGGATTCCAGCCAAGGCTGTCCGACTGCAGTAGTTTTTCAAGAGATGTTTTTCAGGGGCTAAAAGTCCTTTTTCCTTAGGGGTGAAACACCTTGGCCAAGATTCTAGTGGTTACATCCGGCAAGGGTGGTGTGGGTAAGACCACCACCAGCGCCGCTATCGGTACCGGCCTCGCACTGCGCGGCCACAAAACAGTGATCGTCGACTTCGACGTCGGTTTGCGTAACCTCGACCTGATCATGGGTTGCGAGCGCCGCGTGGTGTATGACTTCGTCAACGTTGTGAACGGCGAAGCCAACCTGCAACAAGCCCTGATCAAAGACAAACGCCTGGAAAACCTCTACGTCCTGGCCGCCAGTCAGACCCGCGACAAAGACGCGCTGACCGTGGAAGGCGTAGAAAAAGTCCTGATGGCGTTGAAAGAAGACTTCGAATACGTGGTCTGCGACTCCCCGGCCGGCATCGAGAAAGGCGCCCACCTGGCCATGTACTTCGCTGATGAAGCGATTATCGTGACCAACCCGGAAGTGTCCTCGGTACGTGACTCGGATCGCATGCTGGGCCTGTTGGCCAGCAAATCCCGTCGCGCCGAAAACGGCGAAGACCCGATCAAGGAACACTTGCTGCTGACCCGCTACAACCCGCAGCGCGTCAGTGACGGCGAAATGCTGGGTGTTGAAGACGTCAAGGAAATCCTTGCGGTTGCCCTGCTGGGTGTCATCCCGGAATCCCAAGCGGTACTCAAGGCTTCCAACTCGGGCGTGCCGGTGATTCTCGACGACCAGAGCGACGCCGGTCAGGCGTACAGCGATGCAGTCGATCGTCTGCTGGGCAAGGAAAAGCCGCATCGATTTATCGATATCACGAAGAAGGGCTTCTTCGAGCGCCTGTTTGGAGGTAGATAATGAATCTTTTTGACTTCTTTCGTGCCAGCAAAAAGGTCAGCACCGCGTCGGTAGCGAAAGAGCGTCTACAGATCATCGTGGCGCATGAACGCGGCCAACGCAGTACGCCGGACTACTTGCCAGCCTTGCAGAAAGAACTGGTGGAAGTGATCCGCAAGTACGTCAATATCGGGTCCGACGACGTGCATGTCGCGCTGGAAAACCAGGGCAGCTGCTCGATCCTGGAACTCAATATCACCCTGCCGGATCGCTAGTCGGTCCAGCGGGAGCCACGGCGGCTCAGGCCCTTACGCTTTTGTAGGAGCGAAACTTGCTCGCGAAGCAGGCAACTCGGTGTATCTGATAGACCGAGATGATGTGTTCGCGAGCAAGCTTCGCTCCTACGGATGCGGGGGCCTGAGTCGCCGTTGGCGTTTGTTACGAGGCTGTTTTAATGCCGTTGTCCAACATCCGCATCATCCATCAGGACGCCGCCGTACTGGTGGTGGATAAACCGACCCTGCTGCTCTCTGTCCCTGGCCGGGCCGATGACAACAAGGACTGCCTGATCACCCGCCTGCAAGAAAACGGCTACCCGGAAGCGCGAATCGTCCATCGCCTGGACTGGGAAACGTCCGGCATCATCCTGTTGGCCCGTGACCCGGACACTCATCGCGAGTTGTCTCGGCAATTTCACGACCGCGAAACCGAAAAAGCCTACACCGCCCTGTGCTGGGGACAACCGGAACTGGACAGCGGCAGCATCGACCTGCCCTTGCGCTACGATCCGCCGACCAAGCCACGCCATGTGGTGGACCACGAGTTCGGCAAACACGCCCTGACCTTCTGGCGAGTGCTGGAACGTTGTGGCGACTGGTGCCGCGTCGAACTGACGCCGATCACCGGCCGTTCCCACCAGCTACGCGTACACATGCTTTCCATCGGCCACCCGCTGCTGGGTGACGGGCTCTACGCCCACGAACAGGCCCTGGCCGCCTGGCCGCGCCTGTGCCTGCACGCCAGCATGCTCAGCTTCACCCATCCTCAGACCGGCGAACGCTTGCGTTTCGAATGCCCGGCACCGTTTTAAGCACTGCCTGACACGCAGTCGCCCGTTTTGAAAGGATCCCCATCCGGATGCGTTTTACCGATTCCCTGGCAACACCCGTCAAGAAAACCCGACACCAACTGCTCTACCTGATCTACGGCAACCAGGACGTTTACCGGCGCGAAGCCAAGTTCAGTATCTTGACCGCGCTGTCCCACGCGAAGAACGGCAAGCTCCCGAGCATCCGAATCCTCACGGATCGTCCTCAGGACTACGCCGGCTGGCCGGTCGAAACGGTCATGCTGACCCAGGAAACCCTGACCCTGTGGCAAGGCGAAAACGGCTATCACCATCGTCGCAAGGCCTGCGCGATTGCCGCCGGCCTGCAGCTTGCTGAAAAAACCCTGTTCGTCGACACCGACACGCTGTTCACCAGCGACCCGAACCTGCTCTTCAACCAGATTCAGCCGCAGCACTACTTGATGGATCGCTTCGAGTACGACTGGCAGGACGTGTGTGAACGCCCCGACTATGTGAAGCTCGGCGGTTGCCTGCAGGCTCACGGCGTCAGCGCGGACAATGGTTTCAAGCTGTACAACAGCGGATTGTGCGGCGTGACCGACGGAGATGGCGCCTTGTTCGAAGAGTCGATCACGCTCATCGACGAATGGACCCGGGACGGCTTCGACATCCACACCATCGAGCAGATCGCCCTGTCGTTCGCGATGCGTGACAAACCGGTTCATGAAGCGAAAAAATACATCTATCACTACTTCGCGGAAAAACGCTTTTTCCATGCGATGCAGGCGTATTTCTTTTCTCAACATGGCGAGCGGTTCAGCCAGCAGTTGGTCGATCTGTGCCAGGACGTGCCGCGGGTCAAACCCTTCCCATCGGCCTGGCAGCGCCTGAAAATCAAATGGAAGCTGCGTAACCAGAGTGGCGCCCTGCGCAAAGTCGGCCGCGATCTGCTTTACGGCAGCGCGGCACCCGATCATCCGTACTACACGGCCTGCCGCCACGAATGGTGGGAATGTGCCTCGCGGGAGATCCTTCGCTGGGACAAGGCTCAACAGAAAAAGCTGCTGGAGACTCATCAGAACGCCTGGCCCCCGCAATTGCCCAAGCCAGAAAAGCCAGAAGATGAGCGGATTATCATGAAGTACCTGAAAAAGCGGGTAGAGGCTGCCAGCTGACGTGACCGGTTCACGTCATGCCCAAAGGCCTCGGCCAATACGTTAAACTCCCGCCCACTGCTGTCTGGAGCTTCTTATGCGCGAAGAGTTGAACCAAGGCCTGATCGACTTCCTCAAGGCCTCCCCTACCCCGTTCCATGCCACTGCCAGCCTCGTTCAGCGTCTGGAAGCGGCGGGTTTTGTGCGCCTTGACGAGCGCGAGCCCTGGATCACTGAAGCCAACGGTCGTTACTACGTCACCCGCAATGACTCGTCGATCGTCGCGATCAAGATGGGACGGCATTCGCCGCTGCATGGCGGCATTCGCCTGGTCGGCGCCCACACCGACAGCCCGTGCCTGCGGGTCAAACCCCAGCCGGAATTGCAGCGCCAGGGTTTCTGGCAACTGGGCGTCGAAGTCTACGGCGGTGCGCTGCTGGCGCCATGGTTTGACCGCGACTTGTCCCTGGCCGGCCGCGTGACGTTCCGCCGCGACGGCAAGGTCGAGAGCCAACTGATCGACTTCAAGGCGCCGATCGCCACCATCCCGAACCTGGCGATCCACCTCAATCGTGAAGCCAATATGGGTTGGGCCATCAACGCCCAGACCGAACTGCCCCCGATCCTCGCGCAATTTGCCGGTGACGAGCGCGTGGACTTCCGCGCAGTACTCACCAATCAGCTGGCGCTGGAACATGGCCTGAATGCCGACGTGGTGCTCGACTACGAGCTGAGCTTCTACGACACTCAGAGCGCCGCCATTATCGGTTTGCATGGCGACTTCATCGCGGGCGCGCGCCTGGACAACTTGCTGTCGTGCTATGCCGGCCTGCAAGCCTTGCTGACCGCGGAAACCGACGAAACCTGCGTGCTGGTGTGCAACGACCACGAAGAAGTCGGTTCCTGCTCGGCGTGCGGGGCCGATGGTCCGATGCTCGAGCAAACCTTGCGTCGCCTGCTGCCTGAAGGTGACGAATTCGTGCGCACCATTCAGAAATCCTTGCTGGTCTCGGCCGACAATGCCCACGGCGTGCACCCCAACTATGCGGAAAAGCACGACGCCAACCACGGCCCGAAACTCAACGCCGGCCCGGTGATCAAGGTCAACAGCAACCAGCGCTACGCCACCAACAGCGAAACCGCCGGGTTCTTCCGCCATCTGTGCATGGCCGAAGAGGTGCCGGTGCAAAGCTTCGTGGTGCGCAGCGACATGGGCTGCGGCTCGACTATCGGCCCGATCACCGCCAGCCACCTGGGCGTGCGCACCGTGGACATCGGCCTGCCGACGTTCGCCATGCACTCGATCCGTGAACTGTGCGGCAGCCACGACCTGGCCCACCTGGTCAAAGTGCTGAGCGCGTTCTACGCCTGTCAGGAATTGCCGTAATTTCGCGCCAATGAATGGCCGGAATGCTATCTGTGGCGAGGGAGCTTGCTCCCGCTCGACTGCGCAGCAGTCTCAACCCCCGGTGAATGCGTGCTGTCTGATAGATCGCGATAGCTGGGTTTGGGGTTGCTTCGCAACCCAGCGGGAGCAAGCTCCCTCGCCACAATGATCGCGCCGCATTCATGATTGATCTCTGACCACCGGTCGCCCAAAAGCCACCTAGACTTAAGCTATCCCCTTCGACAAGGCAGTCACCCATGATCTCGATGTCTTCATTCCATGCCATGCTGATCCCCATTCTCGCCGGGATGATCTTGCTGGCAATCGGCTTCAACTTCCGCGACAAAAACGCCGGCGTGTTCGCCATGTGGATCGGCATGCTGACGATCCTTGCCACCGTGGTGTTCAAGATCCTCGCCAAACTCAACGAATAAATCCTGCCCCTGGCTCGCATTGATTTTGACGGGCTCGTACACTCGGCCGATCCGTCCCCCCCGAGGTTGACCGCCTAGTGTTCGCTCGTCTTTTCGCCCTGCCGTGTTTCTTCCTTGTCTGCCTGATGACGCTGCTGCCGATGGCGCCTGCCCAGGCGGTCGGTTTGCCGGGCTTGCTCAACAGTTCGGCAAAGGCCCAGCCAGAAGCGCAAGAACCGCTGGGCCAATCACTGGACGAAGTCATCAAGTCGCTGGAGAACGATCAGCAGCGGAGCAAACTGCTGGCGGACCTGAAAAAGCTGCGCGATGTCACCAAAAAGGCTCAGCCGGCCGCCGAAGAAGGCGTACTCGGCCTGATCGGCGGCACACTGGCCACCTTCGAAAAACAGTTTTCCGGTGCCGACAGCCCGCTCACGCGCTGGTCCGAAGAATTTGACCTGGCCAAAGACGAACTGACCGCGCTGATGCTGCCGGCCAACGAGTGGCTGCCGATCATCTTTGCCTTCGCCATGATTCTGATGGCCTGGAGCCTGCTGGCCGCTGCGCTGATCTGGGTCAGTCACCGGGTGCGCATGCGCTTCGGCCTCACCGAAGAACTGCCGCAACACCCCAAGGCCCTGGACATGTTGCGCTTCGCCCTGCGCAAACTCGGGCCGTGGCTGATTGCCTTGGTCATCACGGTCTACATGAGCTATGCCCTGCCCTCATCCTTGGGCAAAAGCCTGGCCATGGTGCTGGCCTACGCGCTGGTGGTCGGCACCTGTTTTTCGGCGATCTGCGTGATCGCGTTTTCCTTGCTCGACGGCCCGCATCGTCATCGGGCCTTGTACATCCTGCGCCATCAAGCCTTTCGACCGTTGTGGCTGATCGGCAGTTTCGCCGCATTCGGTGAAGCACTGAGCGATCCGCGCCTGGTCGCCAGCCTGGGCAGTCACCTGGCCCACTCCGCAGCCACCGTCGCCAACGTCCTGGCGGCGCTGTCCACCGGGCTGTTCATCCTGCGTTTCCGCCGCCCCATCGCCCACCTGATCCGCAACCAGCCGTTGTCCCGACGTCTGACGCGCCGCGCGCTCAGCGACACCATCGAGATTCTCGGCACCTTCTGGTACGTGCCCGCGCTGGTGCTGGTGGGCATCTCGCTGTTCGCCACCTTCGTCTCGGCGGGCGACACCAGCACCGCACTGCGCCAGGCGCTGATCTGCACCGTGCTGCTGGTGTTGTGCATGGTCATCAACGGCCTGGTTCGTCGTCATTCGCTTAAACCGCAAAAGGGTGTGAAGCGTCATGCGCTGTATTCAGAGCGCCTGAAAAGTTTCTTCTACACCCTCGCCCATCTCGTGGTCTGGCTGGTCTTCATCGAACTGGGCCTGCGGGTCTGGGGCATGTCGCTGATTGCCTTCACCGAAGGCGAAGGCCATGAAGTCAGCGTCAAATTGTTCAGCCTCGCCGGTACGCTGATTTTTGCCTGGCTGATCTGGATCCTCAGCGACACCGCGGTGCACCACGCCCTCACCCGCTCGCGCAAAGGCCTTGCCAACGCCCGCGCGCAGACAATGATGCCGCTGATCCGCAACGTGCTGTTCGTGGCGATTTTCATCATTGCGCTGATCGTCGCGCTGGCGAACATGGGCATGAACGTCACGCCACTGCTGGCCGGTGCCGGCGTCATCGGTCTGGCCATCGGTTTCGGTGCGCAATCGCTGGTCGCGGATTTGATCACCGGCCTGTTCATCATCATCGAAGATTCCCTGGCTATCGATGACTACGTGGATGTCGGCGGCCACCTCGGCACTGTCGAAGGCCTGACCATCCGCACCGTTCGCCTGCGGGACATCGACGGCATCGTCCATACCATTCCGTTCAGCGAAATCAAAAGCATCAAGAACTACTCCCGGGAATTCGGCTACGCGATCTTCCGGGTGGCGGTGCCCGCCAGCATGGACATCGACGAGGCGATCAAACTGATGCGCGAAGTCGGCCAGAAAATGCGCACCGACCCGCTGCAACGGCGCAATATCTGGTCGCCACTGGAGATTCAGGGTGTCGAAAGTTTCGAGTCGGGCAACGCGATTCTTCGGGCGCGGTTCAAGACTGCACCGATCAAGCAGTGGGAAGTTTCACGGGCGTTCAATCTGTCGCTGAAGCGGCATCTGGATGAGGCCGGGATGGACCTGGCGATGCCGCGAATGAGTGTGCAGGTGCTGACGGCCGGCGGTGGGCCGCAGAAGGATGTATCTGCTACTTGATTGATAGGGTGGCTGCTCGCGATGGGAGCGACGCGGTCTCCCTGGCTAAACCACATCCACCCCGACATGAATCGCATCATGCCGCCAAAACTCCAGGTCGCAATCGATCAACCGCTCGTGCTGATCGTAGTTGACCCGAGCAATCCGCAACCCCGGACTCCCCACCGACACCCGTAACGCTGCCGCCGCATCCACCGACAACGCCGTCGGCACGATCTCGAAACGCACCCGACCGTAGTGCAAGTCGTAATGCCTGGCGTACAACTCGGTGATCGACTGATTCAGATCGAAATCCAGAATCCCCGGAAAGTACTGCGGATTCAGGTAGTGCTCCACATAGAGCACCAGCCGCTCATCAATGCGCCGCGCCCGGCAGATCTGAATCACACTGGACAGCGCCGGCAACTGCAACCACGCACACACCGCCGCCGACGCCGGTTGCAACCGCGCCGAAATCACCTCGGTGGACGGCACCCGCCCCTGCGCGCTGACCATCGCGTGAAAGTGACTGCGCTGCATCAAGTTGTAAGCCAGACGCGGTGGCGACACGAACCAGCCACGGCGTTCCTCCCGATAAATCTGCCCTTGGGCTTCCAATTGCAACAAGGCTTCACGCACGGTGATACGCGTGGTGCCGAACAACTCACTGAGCTTGCGCTCGGCCGGCAGTTTGCTCCCGGGCGCCAACAGGCCATGGTCGAGCTGTTCTTGCAGAACCTGCCCGATGGCTGTCACCGCTTTGGTTGTCTCGATGCGCATCAACGTTACCTATCTGGACTAGACCAGCACTGTTTCGGGGCAGAACCGTGATTCAAACTGGCTCCATCAACTCCCTGCAAGCCTAGGCACTGCTTGTGACTGGCAGATGACAAAGCCGCCGAACGGTTGCGCCAGACACCTGCAAATTCACGGCCAAGTCCTTTCGTATCAGCCCTTTAGCCATGGTCTACGCTTACTCGCAAGCCTGAGCATCACCGCTCGAAAAATGTAGGCCGACCGATCGTCGACATCAAAATGTCATCAGCGGCGCCTAAATTGGCTCAGGTATTGCTGACCTAGACCAACACAACCGCAATCGCAGCGTTGAATACGCCCAAAGGAGCTTCGGATGAAAAAGCTTTTCCTGGCATCACTGTTAGGCTCGACCATTGCCATGTGCAGCGCCGCCATGGCCGCTGATGATATGAAAACCCTGGAAGCCGCTGCGAAAGCGGAAGGTGCGGTCAATAGCGTCGGCATGCCCGATGACTGGGCCAACTGGAAAGGCACCTGGGCAGACCTGGCCACGAAATACGGCTTGAAACACATCGACACCGACATGAGCTCGGCGCAGGAAATCGCCAAGTTCGCCGCCGAGAAAGACAACGCCAGTGCCGACATCGGCGACGTCGGCGCAGCCTTCGGCCCGATCGCGGTCAAACAAGGCGTGGTGCAACCCTACAAGCCAAGCACCTGGGACCAGATCCCGGACTGGGCCAAGGACAAGGACGGCAACTGGGCACTGGCGTACACCGGCACCATCGCGTTCATCATCAACAAGAAGCTGCTGCACGGTTCCGAAGCTCCGACCAAGTGGGCGGATCTGAAAACCGGTAAATACAAGGTGTCGATCGGTGACGTGAGCACCGCCGCCCAGGCCGCCAACGGTGTACTGGCCGCCGCACTGGCCAACGGTGGCGACGAAAAGAACCTGCAGCCAGCGTTGTTGCTGTTCGCAGATATCGCCAAGCAGGGCCGCCTGTCCATGGCCAACCCGACCATCGCCACGATGGAAAAGGGTGAAATCGAAGTCGGCGTGGTCTGGGATTTCAACGGCCTGAGCTACAAGGCCAAGATGGCGAACCCCGATGACTACGTGGTGCTGATCCCTTCCGACGGTTCGGTGATTTCCGGCTACACCACCATCATCAACAAATACGCGAAGAACCCGAACGCCGCCAAGCTGACCCGCGAATACATCTTCAGCGATGCCGGTCAGATCAACCTGGCGAAAGGTAATGCCCGTCCAATCCGCGCCGAGCACATCAAGCTGCCGGCTGACGTCCAGGCCAAGCTGCTGCCAAACGAGCAGTACAAAAAGGTCACGCCGATCAAAGACGCGGATGCGTGGGAAAAGACTTCCAAGGCTTTGCCGCAGAAGTGGAACGAAGAAGTCCTCGTCGAAATGAAATAACCCTGTAGCCCGACTTCTGTCGGGCTGATGGAGATCCAAATGCAGGAGCGAGCCTGCTCGCGAAAAGCGGACTGACATTCAACATCTGTGTTGACTGACCCGGCGCCTTCGCGAGCAGGCT
>NZ_JASCOM010000132.1:0-16464 GCF_029959925.1 Pseudomonas sp. PS02303 | reverse complement strand
CGCTCCTACAGGGCCGGTGTCGTATGCAAAGTTGCGGCACAACACGGCCCTGTAGGAGCGAGGCTTGCCCGCGAAGGCGTCCTCAAAAGCAACCCAGATTTAAAGCTGCGGGGTTTCCTGATTCGGCTTGGTCTTGTCGACCCCCGGCACATGCAGGTTGCCTTCAGCCACCTGATTGCCTTCAAGCTGAGGCTGCGTGACCCACGTCAGGATGTCGTAGTAACGACGGATGTTCGCCACGAAGTGCACCGGCTCGCCGCCCCGGGCGTAGCCATAACGCGTCTTGCTGTACCACTTCTTCTCTGACAGGCGCGGCAGGATCTTCTTCACGTCCAGCCACTTGTCCGGGTTCAGGCCTTCTTTCGCCGCCAGTTTGCGCGCGTCATCCAGATGGCCGCTGCCGACGTTATAGGCCGCCAGTGCAAACCAGGTGCGATCCGGCTCCTGGATCGATTCGTCCAGCTGATCCTTCATGTAGGCCAGGTATTTGGCACCGCCCATGATGCTTTGCTTGGGGTCGAGGCGATTGGATACGCCCATGGCCTGCGCGGTGTTCTGGGTCAGCATCATCAGCCCGCGAACGCCGGTCTTGGACGTGACCGCGGCTTGCCATAACGACTCCTGATAACCGACGGCCGCCAACAGGCGCCAGTCGACTTTCTCTTTCTTGGCGTAGGCCTTGAAGTGTTGCTCGTACTTGGGCAGGCGTTGCTGCAAGTGTTGTGCGAAGGTGGTGGCGCCCACGTAACCCAGTACGTCGACGTGCCCGTAATAGCGGTCCTTCAGACGTTGCAAGGTGCCGTTTTTCTTCACCTTGTCGAGGTAGGCATTGATCTCGTTGAGCAAGCTGTTGTCGTCGCCAGCGGCCACCGCCCAGCTCTGGTTGCTGGAGTCACCGAGGTCGAAGGCTACTCGCACGTTGGGGAAGTAGACCTGGTTCATCGCGACTTCGTTTGAATCGACCAGGGTCAGGTCGATCTGATCTTCATCGACCATCCGCAGCAAGTCGACGACTTCAACGGCGTCGGACTCTTCGTATTCAATGCCGGGGTATTTCTTTTTCAGCTCCGCCAATTGCTCGGCGTGGGTGCTGCCCTTGAGCACCATGATCTTCTTGCCGACCAGGTCGCCAGCATCGGTCGGCCGCGATTGGCCGTTGCGGTAGATGACCTGTGGGGTGACTTCGAGATAGGAGTGGGAAAACCGCACCTGTTGTTTGCGTTTCTCGCTGCTGACCAGACCGGCAGCAGCCAGCACCGGGCCGTTAGGCTTGCCCACCTGATTGAACAGGTCGTCGAGGTTGTCGGCGGTCTCGATCTTGAGTTCCACCCCCAGATCGTCGGCGAAGCGCTTCACCAGCTCGTATTCGAAGCCGGTTTCACCGTTGCGATCCTGAAAGTAGGTGGCGGGGCTGTTTCGGGTAACCACCCGCAGCACACCATCCTCCTTTACGCGCTCCAGCGTGTTGGGTTTATCAACACAGCCACTGAGCATCAGGAAGAGTCCGGTTGCGATCAGCCATTTGGCGAACCGCGGACGCAAAGCCGTTGGGGAAAACATCTGCGCAGTATACGCAAAGGACCACGAGCGCCATATCTCGACAGCGAAGGGCTTGTCTGCTAGGCAGCGTAAAACCCGCTTGGAGCCCGCAGGAATGGGCCCGAACGGTAATTTGTGACATAAAAAATAACCCTCGGCGAACCGCTGTTTAAGGTCCAAATGCCCGGCCCGACGTTCGGGTGCACCCGCGCGCACCGTTTCGGGTGATGTCGCGGGCGGTTTAGGCTAGAATGCACGGCCTCAAAGCACACCCCTTCCCGAGGCTGTCCCGAAGATGTTGATCCTGCGCGGCGCTCCTGCCCTTTCTGCCTTTCGCCACAGCAAACTCCTTGAGCAACTGAGCCAGAAGGTCCCGGCTGTCAGCGGCTTGTATGCTGAATTCGCTCACTTCGCCGAAGTCACCGGCGTCCTGACCGGCGACGAACAGCAGGTGCTCGCGCGCCTTCTGAAGTACGGCCCAAGTGTTCCGGTACAAGAGCCGACCGGTCGTCTGTTCCTGGTGTTGCCACGTTTCGGCACCATCTCGCCATGGTCCAGCAAGGCCAGCGACATCGCTCGCAACTGCGGCCTGAGCAAGATCCAGCGCCTGGAACGCGGCATCGCGTTTTATGTGGCCGGTCAGTTCAGTGACGCCGACGCGCAACTGATTGCGGACGGTCTGCACGACCGCATGACTCAAATCGTGTTGGGCAACCTCGAACAAGCCGCCGGCCTGTTCAGCCACGCCGAGCCGAAACCGCTGACCGCGATCGACGTGCTGGGTGGCGGCCGCGCCGCGCTGGAAAAAGCCAACACCGAGCTGGGCCTGGCCCTGGCCGAAGACGAGATCGACTACCTGGTCAACGCCTTCGTCGGCTTGAAGCGCAATCCTCACGACATCGAACTGATGATGTTCGCCCAGGCGAACTCCGAGCACTGCCGTCACAAGATCTTCAACGCCAGTTGGGACATCGACGGTCAGAGCCAGGAAAAAAGCCTGTTCGGCATGATCAAGAATACCTACGTGATGCACAGCGAAGGCGTTCTGTCGGCTTATAAGGACAACGCTTCGGTGATCGTCGGTAACGTCGCCGGCCGTTTCTTCCCGGACCCTGAAACCCGCCAGTACGGTGCGGTGCAGGAACCGGTGCACATCTTGATGAAAGTCGAAACCCACAACCACCCGACCGCGATTGCCCCGTTTCCGGGCGCGTCCACCGGCAGTGGCGGGGAGATTCGCGACGAAGGTGCTACCGGTCGTGGCGCCAAGCCAAAGGCCGGCCTGACCGGTTTCACCGTCTCCAACTTGCAGATCCCGGGCTTTGAACAGCCGTGGGAAGTGCCGTATGGCAAGCCTGAGCGCATCGTTACTGCGCTGGACATCATGATCGAAGGCCCACTGGGTGGCGCTGCGTTCAACAATGAATTCGGCCGTCCAGCCCTGACCGGTTACTTCCGTACCTTCGAACAGTCGATCACCACCCCGCGTGGCGACGAAGTTCGCGGTTACCACAAGCCGATCATGCTGGCCGGCGGCATGGGTAACATCCGTGCCGAACACGTACAGAAAGGCGAGATCAGCGTTGGCTCCAAGCTGATCGTCCTCGGCGGCCCGGCAATGCTCATCGGCCTGGGCGGCGGCGCCGCTTCCTCCATGGCCACCGGCACCAGCTCGGCAGACCTGGACTTCGCTTCGGTACAGCGCGAAAACCCTGAGATGGAACGTCGCTGCCAGGAAGTCATCGACCGTTGCTGGCAACTGGGCGACAAAAACCCGATCAGCTTCATCCACGACGTCGGCGCGGGTGGTCTGTCCAACGCCTTCCCGGAACTGGTCAACGATGGCGACCGTGGTGGCCGCTTCGAACTGCGCAACATTCCAAACGATGAGCCGGGCATGGCCCCGCACGAAATCTGGAGTAACGAATCCCAGGAGCGCTACGTTCTGGCGGTCGGCCCGGCCGACTTCGAACGCTTCCAGGCGATCTGCGAACGTGAGCGTTGCCCGTTCGCCGTGGTTGGCGAAGCGACTGCTGAGCCGCAACTGACGGTCACCGACAGTCACTTCGGCAACAGCCCGGTGGACATGCCGCTGGAAGTGCTACTGGGCAAAGCCCCGCGCATGCACCGTTCGGCCGTTCGTGAAAACGAACTGGGCGACGATTTCGATCCGTCGACCCTCGACATTGCCGACTGCGTCGAGCGCGTGCTGCATCACCCGGCCGTGGCGAGCAAAAGCTTCCTGATCACCATCGGCGACCGCACCATCACCGGCCTCGTGGCCCGTGACCAGATGGTTGGCCCGTGGCAGGTTCCGGTGGCTGACGTTGCCGTCACCGCCACCAGCTTCGACGTCTACACCGGTGAAGCCATGGCCATGGGCGAGCGTACTCCGCTGGCACTGCTGGACGCTCCGGCGTCGGGCCGCATGGCCATCGGCGAAACCCTGACCAACATTGCCGCTTCGCGCATCAACAAGATCTCCGACATCAAACTGTCGGCGAACTGGATGTCCGCTGCCGGTCACCCGGGTGAAGACGCGCGTCTGTACGACACCGTGAAAGCGGTTGGCATGGAGTTGTGCCCGGACCTGGGCATTACCATTCCGGTGGGCAAGGACTCCATGTCCATGGCCACGCGCTGGAACGACGAAGGCGTCGACAAGACCGTGACCTCGCCGATGTCCCTGATCGTGACCGGTTTCGCGCCAGTGGCTGACATCCGTCAGACCCTGACCCCGGAACTGCGCATGGACAAGGGCACTACCGACCTGATCCTGATCGACCTGGGCCGTGGCCAGAACCGCATGGGCGCCTCGATCCTGGCCCAGGTTCACGGCAAGCTCGGTTCGCAAGCGCCGGACGTCGATGATGCCGAAGACCTGAAAGCTTTCTTCGCCGTGATCCAAGGCCTCAATGCCGACGGTCACCTGCTGGCCTACCACGACCGTTCCGACGGTGGTCTGCTGACCAGCACCGTGGAAATGGCGTTCGCCGGTCACTGTGGCCTGAGCCTGAACCTCGACGGTCTGGCTGAAACCTCCGCCGACATCGCCGCGATCCTGTTCAACGAAGAACTGGGCGCCGTGATCCAGGTTCGCCAGGACGCCACGCCGGACATCCTCGCGCAGTTCAGCGCTGCCGGTCTGGGCGAGTGCGTGTCGGTGATCGGTCAGCCGATGAACAACGGCCAGATCAACATCACCTTCAACGGCGAAACCGTGTTCGAAGGTCAGCGTCGTCTGCTGCAACGTCAGTGGGCTGAAACCAGCTACCAGATCCAGCGTCTGCGTGATAACGCCGACTGCGCCGAGCAAGAGTTCGACGTGCTGCTGGAAGAAGACAACCCGGGCCTGAGCGTCAAGCTGAGCTACGACGTCAACCAGGACGTCGCCGCGCCTTACATCAAGAAAGGCATCCGCCCACAGGTTGCCGTGCTGCGTGAGCAGGGCGTCAACGGTCAGGTGGAAATGGCGGCCGCGTTCGACCGCGCCGGTTTCAACGCGATCGACGTGCACATGAGCGACATTCTGGCCGGCCGTGTCGACCTGAACGAGTTCAAGGGTCTGGTGGCTTGCGGCGGTTTCTCCTACGGCGACGTATTGGGTGCCGGTGAAGGCTGGGCCAAGTCCGCGCTGTTCAACAGCCGTGCTCGCGATGCGTTCCAGGGCTTCTTCGAACGCAACGACAGCTTCACCCTCGGCGTGTGCAACGGTTGCCAGATGATGTCCAACCTGCACGAGCTGATCCCGGGCAGCGAGTTCTGGCCGCACTTCGTGCGCAACCGCTCCGAGCAGTTCGAAGCGCGTGTGGCGATGGTTCAGGTCCAGGAGTCGAACTCGATCTTCCTGCAAGGCATGGCCGGTTCGCGCATGCCGATCGCCATCGCTCACGGTGAAGGTCATGCCGAGTTCGCCAGCGAAGAAGCGTTGCTGGAAGCCGATCTGTCGGGTTGCGTGGCGATGCGTTTCGTCGACAACCACGGCAAGGTCACCGAAAACTACCCGGCCAACCCGAACGGCTCGCCGCGCGGGATCACCGGTTTGACCAGCCGCGACGGTCGCGTAACGATCATGATGCCGCACCCGGAACGCGTGTTCCGCGCTGTGCAGAATTCGTGGCGTTCGGAAGACTGGAACGAAGACGCTCCTTGGATGCGTATGTTCCGTAATGCGCGCGTCTGGGTGAACTAAGGGCTGTGTACAAGCTCAGCTTTTTTGTTCCGGCCAGCCATGTCGAGTTGGTCAAGAGCGCTGTATTCGCTGCCGGTGGCGGGCGGATCGGGGCTTATGATCATTGCGCGTGGCAGGTGCTTGGGTTAGGCCAGTTTCGGCCTTTGGACGGCAGTCAGCCGTTTATCGGGGAAGCGGGGCAGGTCGAGCAGGTTGAGGAATGGAAGGTTGAGCTGGTGGTGGCGGATGAGTTGATCGTGGCCGTGGTGGCTGCGCTGAAACTCAGCCACCCCTATGAGACACCGGCTTATGAAGTGTGGCGGTTGGAGGATTTCTGATCTTCCGCTGCTGAAATGAGAAACCCGCTGAATTAGCGTTCAGCGGGTTTTTTGTTGTTCGGAGTTTGGGGCGAAATCGAGTGACCGTTTGTCGGAGATCGCCCGAACCTGTCAACTATGACAGTAGCGAAACGATCAGGGCTATCGTGTTATGTCGCTTCAATTGGTCGAATAGAAGGGATTCAAAATGGCTTTCAGAATTACAAAGGTTACCGGGAATGATGAACCTCCGCACGAGATCCCGGATGGCGGCGAAACTAGCAACCCTGCCCCGAATTTTTATGGCACGGCGTTGCAACCAGACGAGGACATTAATATTTTTTGTTTTTACTCTTCTACCCCTCAGGATCTGCATGTAGGCGGCACAACATCCAATGCGGACGGAAGTTGGATGGTTCCACTGATGGTGCAACTTGCGCCTAGGCAATACGTGTTCTACGCGCGCGTTGGAAGGGATGGGCTGAAGTCAGATAATAACTGGACGATAACCATGTTGCCTTCGACGAAATAACCACCACCCATCTCGGATGAGCAGTCCCCGCTGAACCCCAGTTTGCTGTGATATTGCGCAGCCCAAGCCAGATCAGTTTGTCGCCGCATCGTCAGTCGGGAAGTGACCTCGG
The DNA here is from genome assembly GCF_029959925.1 of Pseudomonas sp. PS02303. Taxonomy (NCBI): domain Bacteria; kingdom Pseudomonadati; phylum Pseudomonadota; class Gammaproteobacteria; order Pseudomonadales; family Pseudomonadaceae; genus Pseudomonas; species Pseudomonas sp. PS02303. Next base: position 9,793 of record NZ_JASCOM010000132.1, on the reverse strand, counting down.
GTCTTGATGATCTTGCGCAGTTGAACGTTGATGCTCTTAATGGCGTTGGTCGTGTAGATCACTTTTCGGATCGCCGGCGGGAAAACGAAAAATGGAATCACGCGATCCCAAGCGCGGCGCCAAGCAGCCACTACCGTCGCATATTGCTTGCCCCATGGCCCACTTTCAAACGCATCCAATGCCTGCTCGGCCGCTTCGGCGGTGACTGGATAGATCGGTTTGAGCTGATGAAGTCGGGTGAAACGTCCGTACCGTACTGTTCGGAAAGGAACGCACGGATCTCTCTGACAGTCATTCCGCGGGCATACATGGCGATGATCTTGTCGTCGAATCCGGTGTAACGGCGCTCGTGCTTGGGAATCAGGATGGGAGAAGCATGGACCGTTGGTCAGATTAGAGCGCGTACCTGTCAACTCTGACAGTAGCCGAGGATGGTGGGCTTAGGCTTAATGGAACTTCAATCCAAGTCAGTAAAAAGGAGTTACATCATGACTAAGGCTACTGCACCTTCAATCTATAATGTTACCGACGATGAGGGTAAAGAACTTGAGCAAGGTGCAAGCACTTCAAAAAAAACGGTGTCTGTTTTCGGGAAAACCGGAGTTGGTCAAGCCGGCGACTTGAAGAATGGAGAAGTTTTACTCGCTGGGTTTAAGGGGGGCAGCGACGGTCATTGGAGTGTGAATTTAAACCTGAAAGTCGGGACGTATAAGTTCAAGGCGACCAGCGGTGATGGGACTTCTTTTGAGCGCATCCTTTTTGTAACCGACGCCTCCTGAAAAATCGCTCCCGCACTAGGTCGATATACACAGATCCAATGTGGGAGCGAGCCTGCTCGCGAAGACGGACTCTCAGTCGCCAACAATCTAAACCTTGGCACTCACCTCATTACGATTAACCAACGTCTCCAGCGCCCCACTCAAACTCGGCGCCTTGTCACCAACCAGCAGGTGCCAGATGCCGCCTTCCAGCTGACTGACTCCCTGACAACCCAGCGCCTTCAAATCACTCTCTGACAACGCTTTGCCATCCGCCAGGTGCAGTCGAATCCGGGTCATGGCCACGCAATCCATCTGCAGCACGTTGTCCCCACCGCCCAAGGCATCCAGCCATTGCTGCGCTTCTGCATTTGCCACCGCCGCAGGTTTCGGTGCATCGATCACCGCGGGAGGAGAGGACACCAGCGCACGACCCAGCGCCGGCATCGCCAGACGAATCTCATCGGCAATGCTGTCCGCCATCGGCCCAACCACCACCTGCAAGCTCCCGCCCTTGCCGGGACGCACGACCGCCATCGCCCCCAGCGCCTTTAACTCCGCATCGTTGGCCTTGTTGCGATCCACCATGTCCAGCCGCAACCGCGTGGTACATGCCCCGACGGTGATCAGATTCTGTGCCCCGCCCAGTGCCTTGATGTATGCCCCGGCTCGTTCATTCTCGGTGACCACAACCTTGTCACCGGTCGGCACCTCTTCACGCCCTGGCGTCTTGAGGTTGAAGCGGCGAATGCAGAAATCAAACACCCCGTAATAGACCACCGCATACGCCAAGCCTACCGGCACCACTAACCAGCCGTTGGTGGATTTCCCCCAGCCGAGCACCATGTCGATGAAGCCGCCCGAGAAGGTGAAACCCAGGTGGATGTTCAGCGCATTGGTGATCGCCATCGACAACCCCGTCAGCAGCGCATGGAGCAAAAACAGAAACGGTGCGAGGAACATGAACGCAAATTCGATGGGTTCGGTGACGCCGGTCAGGAAGGAAGTCAGCGCCATCGACAGGAAGATCCCGCCCATGACTTTGCGGCGTTCCGGCAGGGCGTTGCGGTACATCGCCAGGCAGGCGGCGGGCAGGCCGAAGATCATCACCGGGAACATGCCGGTCATGAATTGGCCGCCCTTCGGATCACCGGCGAAGTAGCGCGACAGGTCGCCGGTGACCATGGCACCCGTGGTCGGGTCGGTGAAGTTGCCGAAGACGAACCACGCCATGTTGTTGAGGATGTGGTGCAGGCCAGTGACGATCAGCAACCGGTTGAACACGCCGAAGACGAAGGCGCCGATGCTGCCGCTCTCCATCATCAGTGCGCCGAAACCGTTGATGCCGTGCTGGATCGGCGGCCAGATCAAACCGAAAATCACGCCCAGACCGACGGCGGCGAAGCCGGTGACAATCGGCACGAAGCGCCGTCCGCCGAAGAACGCCAGGTACTCCGGCAGCTTGATGTCCTTGAAGCGGTTGTACAGCGCGCCGGCCATCAAGCCGCTGACGATCCCGGCGAGCATGCCCATGTTGATGCTCGCATCCAACACCTTGAGCGTGGAGATCATCACCAGGTAACCAATCACCCCGGCGAGGCCTGCGGTGCCGTTGTTGTCCTTGGCGAAACCGACCGCGATGCCGATGGCGAAGATCATCGCCAGGTTGGCGAAGATCACCTGGCCGGCGTCATGGATGATGGCGATGTTCAGCAGGTCGGTGTCGCCCAGACGCAGCAACAGGCCGGCAATCGGCAGGATTGCGATCGGCAGCATCAACGCGCGGCCGAGACGTTGCAGGCCCTCGATGAAATATTGGTACATGGCGGTGCTCCCTGTGCTCTTTTTGTTTGAGAGGTGTTGTAGTTGTTTAGCTCAGAGGCCATTGCTGGTGACAGGCGTGACGCACCGCCCCGGCGCTGCTCAGCTTGAGCAGGTCGTGGCTGACGCTTCGGCATTGCGCGGCGTCGAGGTGGCGCACGCGATCCTTGATTTCACCGATCTGCACCGGGCTGACCGACAGCTCGCTGACGCCCAGGCCGATCAGGACCGGCGTGGCCAGCGGATCGGACGCGAGTGCGCCGCAGACGCCGACCCAACGGTTATGCACCGCCGCGCCGGCGCAGGTCTGGGCGATCAGCCGCAGCAGGGCCGGGTGCATGGCGTCGACGCGCGAGGCGAGGCCGGCGTGGTCGCGGTCCATCGCCAGGGTGTACTGCGACAAATCGTTGGTGCCGATGGACAGGAAGTCCGCATGCTCTGCAAGTTGCTCGGCCAGCAGCGCAGCGGCCGGGACTTCGATCATCACCCCCAGTTCCGGGCGTTCATTTACCCCGAGTTCAAGGCACAACGCATCGAGGCGCTGGCGGATGTGCAGCAACTCATCGACCTCGGTCACCATCGGCAACAGGATCCGGCAGCGCGACAGCGGGCTGACGTGCAACAGTGCGCGCAGTTGCTGATCGAGCAATTCCGGCCGCACCTGAGCCAGGCGAATGCCGCGCAAGCCGAGCACCGGATTGGCTTCGACCGGCAATGGCAGGTAGTCGAGTTGCTTGTCGCCGCCAACGTCGATGGTACGGATGATCACCGACTTGTCACCCATGGCGTCGAGCACGGCTTGATAGGCGAGGCGTTGCTCCTGTTCGTCCGGCGCGGTGTTGCGGTCGACAAACAGAAACTCGGTGCGCAGCAGACCGACGCCATCGGCGCCGTTGGCCAGCGCATCGGCCGCTTCTGCGCTGGACGCGACATTGGCGGCGATTTCGATGTGCACGCCATCGCGTGTCAGTGCCGGGGTATGAGCCTGCGATTGTTGAAGCGCACGGCGTTGCTGATGATCGCGTTGCGCCTGATGCACGTCGGCCAGGCGTTCGGCCGTCGGCGCCCATTCGAGCCGACCACCGTCGGCATCCAGCACCACCGCCTGGCCTTGCGCCTGATCCAGCAGCGCCGAACCCAGCGCCACCAGGCACGGCAAACCTTTACCCCGCGCCAGAATCGCGACGTGGGACGTCGCGCCGCCCTCGGCCATGCACAACCCGGCGACCCCTTGCTCGCTCAGTTGCAGCAAGTCCGACGGCGTCAGCTCATGGGCGGCGACGATGGCGCCGGCCGGCACGTCGTAGTGCCAGGCTTCGCCGAGCAAGGCGCGCAGCACCCGCTGCTTGAGATCGCGCAGATCGTTGGCGCGTTCGGCCAGCAACGCGCTGCCGAGTTGTTGAAGGACGTCGCACTGCACGTCGATCGACTGGCTCCAGGCGTGCGTCGCGGCCATGCCTTGAGCGATGCAGGCGTTGGCCGCGTCCAGCAGCGCCGGGTCTTCGAGCAAGGCGAGGTGCGCGGTGAAAATCGCTTCTTCGTCAGTGTTTTTGTGTTTCCTGGCCTGAGCCAGGGTGTGCTCGATTTCGCCGCGCACGACGGTCAATGCGGTATCGAGGGCGTGCAGCTGTGGCTCGGGAGCGTGGTGGCCGGCATCCACCGGCAGGCTGATGGTATTCAAGCGAAACAACGGTCCACCGACCAGACCGGGCGCGGCGCAAACGCCGTGCAGCACACCCGCTTCGGCAGTCCGAGTGCGTCGGGTGATCGGCGCAGGCGCAGCGGCATGGCTGTCTTCGGCCAACGCCGTGGACAAGGCGATCAGCAACGCTTGCAATGCCGCCTCGGCGTCCGGGCCCTGGCAGCTGACCTGAACCTCATCCTGCTCGCCGACGGCCAGGCTCATGAGCCCGATCAAGCTGTCGCAGGTCGCCGATTTACCAGCGAAATGCAGCTGCGATTTGCTCTTGAACCCTTGTGCGGTCTGACGAATCAGCGCCGCAGGGCGAGCATGCAGACCGCCACGATGAGCGATGCGCACGTGGCCGAAATGCGCTTCAGCCGAAAGGTCCGCCTCTGCCTGGGCGCCCGGCGGCGCCCGGCGAATGATGTGCAGCAGCGGGTCGCCGACTTTGACCGATTTCAGCGTGATGGGCCGCGCCTGAAACTCCTGGCTGTTGGTCAGGATCATCAGGCTGACCAGGCTTTTGCACTGCTGCGCGACCTTGTCCAGGTCATAGCGCAGCAACGGTTGGCCATTGCTGACGCGGGCGCCTTCCTTGACCAGCATCGAGAAGCCTTCGCCCTGCAACTCGACGGTGTCGAGGCCCAGGTGCAGGAGCAATTCGGCACCGTTGTCGGCACGCAAGGTGACGGCGTGACCGCTACGGGCTACGTGCAACACGACGCCGGCGCAGGGGGCGTGAAGGGTGTCGTTCAGTGGATCGATCGCGATACCGTCGCCCATCGCGCCGCTGGCGAACACCGGGTCCGGGACTTTGGCGAGCGTGAGCACCGGACCGCTGAGCGGGGCGCTGAGGGTCAGCTCTTTATTGTTGTTATGCATGGCTCGGTCTCATCAGGAAATCGTTCGGGGCGGACTTAGTGCGTGCGCGTCACTTTGCTCAAATGCCGCGGCTGGTCCGGGTCCATGCCGCGGGCCACGGCCAAACCGGCGGCCATGACGTAGAAACTCTGGATCGCCAGAATCGGGTCCAGGGCCGGGTGTTCGGCGCGGGTCAGCGTGAGGTCACGTTCGGCAATGTCATCTGGTGCCGCCAGCAGAACGCGAGCGCCGCGCTGGCGCATGTCGGCAGCAAGGCTCAGCAAACCGGCCTGCTCGGCACCCCGTGGAGCGAAGATCAGCAAGGGATAATTCTCGTCGATCAATGCCATCGGGCCGTGACGCACTTCGGCGCTGCTGAAGGCTTCGGCTTGAATCGCCGAGGTTTCCTTGAACTTGAGGGCTGCTTCCTGAGCGATGGCAAAACCGGCACCGCGGCCGATTACCATCAAGCGTTGGCAATCGCGCAGGGCGTCGATGGCCAGGCTCCAATCCTGTTGCGCCGCCTCGCGCAGACCTTCCGGCAAGGCGTTGCCGGCTTCGAGCAATTCCACGTCTTCTTTCCAGTGAGCGATCAAACGGGCGCTGGCGCTGAGGGTGGCGATGAAACTCTTGGTGGCGGCAACGCTGCTTTCTGTTCCCGCGCACAGCGGCAGGCTGAATTCGCACGCGGCTTCCAGCGGCGAGCTTTCGGCGTTGACCAGGGCAATGCTCAGGGCCCCGCGTTTGCGTAACAGGCGCAGGCTGTTCACCAGATCCGGACTTTGCCCCGACTGCGAGAACGCGAACGCCACTTGGCCGCTGACCTTCAATGGTGCTTGCAGCATGGTCACCACCGACATCGGCAGCGACGCCACCGGGTAGCCCAGTTGCTGCATGGTCAGGTAGGCGAAGTAACTGGCGGCATGATCTGAACTGCCGCGAGCGACGGTCATCACGACTTGCGGCGGCTGACGGCGCAGGCGCCCGGCGATCTCGATCATCTGCGGGTCGAGTTGCTGCAGTTGGGCTTGCACGGCCTCGAACGAGGACAGCGCCTCTTCAAGCATTTTTGAAGTCAATGTCTTCTCCTTCGACCATGACGGCGGTGAGTGTGAGTGAGCGATCCAGTCGCACGCAGTCGGCCCAGCTGCCGGGTTGCAGGCGGCCGCGTTCTTCGAGGCCGAGGTAATCGGCGGGGAATTGCGAAAGACGTTGCGACGCCTCGGCGATCGGCAGACCTATTTTCACCAGATTGCGCAGGGCCTGATCCATGGTCAGCGTGCTGCCGGCCAGGGTGCCGTCGGGCAAACGCACGCCGCCCAGGCACTTGGTGACCGTGTGGCTGCCGAGCTTGTATTCGCCGTCCGGCATGCCGGCGGCGGCGGTGGAATCGGTGACGCAATACAGGCACGGGATCGCGCGCAGGGCGACCCGCATGGCGCCGGGGTGCACGTGCAGCAAATCCGGGATCAGCTCCGCGTATTTGGCGTGGGCCAGCGCCGCGCCGACGATGCCCGGCTCGCGGTGATGCAACGGGCTCATGGCGTTGTAGAGGTGAGTGAAACTGCTGGCGCCGGCCGCGAGCGCGGCGACGCCTTCCTCGTAACTGCCAAGCGTGTGACCGATCTGCATGCGAATGCCACGCGCACTGAGGGTGCGGATCAAGGCATCGTGGCCAGCGATTTCCGGGGCGATGGTGATCACGCGGATCGGTGCCAGCGTGAGGTAGTCCTCGACTTCGGCCATCAGCGCGGTGTGGGCAAAGTTCGGCTGGGCGCCGAGTTTGCCGGGGTTGATGTACGGGCCTTCCAGGTGCACGCCGAGCACCCGGGCGCAGCCTTCCGGCCGCTGCTCGCAGAACTCGCCGACGGCTTTGAGCACGCTGGAAATCTCCTCCGGCGGCGCCGTCATGGTGGTCGCCAGCAGCGACGTGGTGCCGAAACGCACGTGGGTCTTGCTGATGGTTTCGAAGGCGGTTGCGCCTTCCATGATGTCTTTGCCGCCGCCGCCATGGACGTGCAGGTCGATGAAGCCGGGCAGCAGATAGGACAAGTCGTTGTCAGCCGGATCGCACGGCACGCCTTCGATGGACACGATCTTGCCGTGTTCGTGAATCAGCCGGCCGCGAACCCAGCCGTGGGCGGTGAGGATGTTGTCTTCGGACATGATCGGTTCTCGGTTTTAGCGGCGAAGCGGGTTATCGACGAAGCTCTGCAACAAAGTCGTAGTAGTCGTTGCGGCAGTAGGTGTCGGTGACTTCGATTGGCGTGTTGTCTTCCAGGTAGCCGACCCGGGTCATCAGCAGCATGGCGGTGCCGGGGGCGATGCCGACGAGGGCGGCGAATTCGTCCGAGGCGTTGATCGCCTGGATGTGCTGCAAGGCGCGGACGATCGGTTTGCCGATGCCGTCGAGGTATTCGTAGAGCGAATCACCCACCGCTTGCGGCTTGGGAATGATCGAGGCGGGCAGGGTGCTCATCTCGATCGCCATCACCGTGTCGTCGGCTTTGCGCAGACGTTTGAGCCGCGCGACCTTGTCGTTGGGCGAGAGGCCGAGGCGGATCAGTTCTTCGTGGGTCGGCGGGGTGATCTCGCGTTCCAGCCATTGCGAGCCGGGAACGAAGCCCTTGAGGCGCAGCATCTCGCTGAAACCCGAGAGGCGCGACAGCGGTTGTTCCAGGCGCGGCGTGATGAACGTGCCGGAGCCTTGGTTGCGGCGGATCAGACCCTGTTCGAACAAGACTTCCAGTGCCTTGCGGGCGGTGACGCGGGAGATGCCTAGCAGCTCGCTGAGGTTGCGCTCCGAAGGCATGACCTGCTCGGCTTTCCACTGCCCGGCATGGATCGCCGCTTCCAGATTGCGCGCCAGTTGCAGGTAGAGGGGCGTGGGCTGGGTGTCGTCAGGGCGTAGGGCCTGGAGGTCATTCATGTCAGGGATGTCCGATGCGGATATTGGAGTGTTGTGTTCCGCGAATGGCCGAAAATTAATACCACTTGAATACCATGTCAATGCCAGTACTTTGCCGTTGGCGTGGGAAAGGCGGCCCTGTGGAGTGCGGGAAATGGGGTTTGGTATCAAGTGGTATTAGAGGTGGGGGTTTTGAGCGCAAAGATCGCAGCCTGGGGTAACGCTTGCCGGGGAGATTGGTATCTTCCCGGCAGTCATTACTGCAGGCTGCGATCTTTTGAATTTATTTTTCGAGGAGCGACCGAAGGTAGCGCTAAGAAGAAGGACTCGGTGCTTTTGTGGCGAGGGAGCTTGCTCCCGTTGGGCTGCGAAGCAGTCCTGAAATCAGCGAATGCGGTGTCAGGTCATTTTTTGGGGCCGCTTCGCAGCCCAGCGGGAGCAAGCTCCCTCGCCACAGGTAAAGGGGGTTACGGCCGAATCTCGATCATCGTGCCATCCGGCACCAGGCCCCAGACCTCACGCATGTCCATGTTGCGCATGGCAATGCAGCCGTCGGTCCAGTCCAGGGTGTGGAACAGGTCTTCCGGGTTTTCTTCGGTATCTGGTGTGCCATGGATCATGATCATGCTACCCGGATCGACGCCTTCACGCCGGGCGCGGGCAGCGTCGCTGATGTTGGGGTAGGAGATGTGCATCGACAGATTGAATTTATCGCTGACCTTGCGCCAGTCCAGCCAGTAAAAACCTTCAGGCGTACGTCTATCGCCTTCCATCAGCTTTTGGCCTTTCGGATTTCTGCCCAGGGAAATGCGGTAGGTCTTGAGCGGCTTGCCGTCATTGATCAATTGCAATTGGTGGGCGGATTTGAGCACCAAAACTTTTTCGATGACTTTGCCGTTCAGGGTTTCCGCAACGGAAGCCTGTGACAGAGTGACGAACGACAAGCAAACCACGGCAAGCAACCAGCGCATTGAAACGATATCCCTGAAAGGTGTCGCGACTATTTAGTTATAGGTGATTCTGGAGCCAGGAGCTTTAGGTGATGGCAGGCTGAGCAAGCGGCGGGATCGACTCGGACCGCACGGGGTAGACCTCGGTCCGCCGGTCAGCGAAGAAGCATTCTAAAGTACGGCCCACCGTGCGGAAAGCCAACTCGGACCACGGGATGTCGGCTTCGTCGAAAAGCTGCACTTCCAGGCTTTCGGGGCCGGCAGAAAAATCCGGGTCCACCAGCTCCGCGCGAAAGAACACATGCACCTGACTGATGTGCGGCACGTCGATCAACGTATAGATGCTCAGGTTGCGCACCCGCGCACAGGCTTCCTCGGCGGTCTCGCGAATGGCCGCCTGCTCGATGGTTTCACCGTTTTCCATGAAACCGGCGGGCAGGGTCCAGTAACCGAGCCGAGGCTCGATGGCGCGTCGGCACAGCAACACTTTCGAGCCCCAGGTCGCCACGCAGCCGGCGACGATATTGGGGTTCTGATAGTGAATCGCCTGACAGCTGTCACAGACAAAACGCAGGCGCGAGTCGCCTTCGGGAATGCGTTGGGTGACCGGGTTACCGCACTGACTGCAAAATTTCATGCTGGGGTTCCTGAATGCTGCGCCTATCTTGGCGTGCGGCGGTGTCTGTCGGCAAGTTGTCGTTTAGCGACATGCAGTGGTTATGGGGTTGGGCGGCCGGTTCGATTGGTGCATGATGCATAGGGTCTGTTGACGTTTGCTGACGAACTGCGTTGGCGCGCAACGCGGTTCGTC
>NZ_JASCOM010000131.1:0-16698 GCF_029959925.1 Pseudomonas sp. PS02303 | reverse complement strand
ATCCCCTGTAGAAGCGAGGCTTGCCCGCGAAAGCAATCTACGCAGCAGCGCGCTTCGGATTGACCCGCACCCCACCCACCCGCGCCTCGATCTGCTCTTTCAAATCCCGCCGCATCCCTAGCAAAAACGCCAGTTCAACCACCACAAACAGTGGCCCGACAATCAACCCCGTCACATCATCGACAAACGCCGGTTTGCGTCCTTCATAGTGATGACCGACAAACTGAATCGCCCAGCCCACCACAAACATCCCGATCCCGCTCGAGAGCCACACCAGCGTACTTTGCTGCGCGAGAACCTGACCCGCCCAGATGCACAGCCCCAGCAGCACCGTCATCAACACCCCGAGGCGTACCTCCAGGCGCAGGTAAAACCATGCCGAGGCCAGTGCCAGCAGCACCGCCGGCGACACCCAGCCCCCGACCCATTGCGGCCGCGACAGCAGCACCGCCACCGCCACCACAATCAGCGGAATCCCGATAAAGTGGCTGGCGATATTGCGCGGGTCACGGTGGTAAGCGGCGTATTGACTGAGATGGTCAACGAGGCTTTTCATTGTTATTCCTCCTGTAGGGTGATTGATCATGCCTCGGGTTCACCTTTCGCTCTGTCAGGCAGGCGACAATCTCCAGGAGTTTTCATGAGCATGCAGGTTTGGCGTTCGCGCCTGGAGTCGGGGCAGTGGTTCAGTCATTTACCGGTTCCCTTACAGGATAGTCTGCTGGCTGCGGCCCGGGTGCGACGGTTGTCGACCGGGCAGCTGTTGTTCAAACGCGGTGACCCGCCGTGCGGGTTGTATGCGGTGATCGAAGGCGCGGTACGCATCGGCGCGGTCAGCGAGCAGGGCAAGGAAGCGCTGTTGAGCCTGGTGGAATCGCCCCATTGGTTCGGCGAAATCTGCCTGTTCGACGGCCAGCCACGCACCCACGATGCGTTCGGGGTTGGCCAGTGCACCCTGTTGCACATCCCGCAGGCGGCATTGCTGGCGTTGCTCGACGAACAACCGGTGTATTGGCGGCAGCTAGCATTGCTGATGAGCCACAAACTGCGCCTGACCTTCATCAACCTCGAACAGCTGAGCCTTATGCCCGCCCCGGCACGCCTGGCTCACCGCCTGCTGATGATCGCCGAGGGCTACGGCGAATACGATCCGCCGCGCCGAGTGCTGCAACTGCCGCAGGAGCAACTGGCGTCAATGCTGTCGCTGTCGCGCCAGACCACCAACCAGATCCTCAAGGACTTGCAGGGGCAGGGTATTCTGAATTTGAAGTATGGCGAGATCGAAATCCTCAACGCCGAGGGCTTGCGGGCATTGGCGATTTTCTGAAACTCAGCGTTTTTGATGGGCTTTGCCCGCGAACGCGCCTAGCCTGTGATGACGACAATCGAGGTGTGCCATGCGTGTGCTGCTAGTAGAAGACGAATCGGAGATCGCCAAACGCCTGGCCAACGGCCTGAACGAGGCGAGTTATTCAGTCGATGTGGCGCTCAACGGTATGGACGGGCGTCGCTTTATCGAGTCCGGCGAATACGATCTGATCATCCTCGACGTGATGCTGCCGGGGCTCAACGGCTGGCAGTTGCTGCAACAGATCCGCAAGCTCGGCGACACGCCGGTGCTGTTGCTGACCACCAAGGACGGCATCGAAGATCGCCTGCGTGGGTTGGAGCTGCATGAAGATGATTACCTGCTCAAGCCGTTTGCCGTGAGCGAACTGGTGACGCGGGTGCGCAAGTTGTTGCGGCGGGATCGGGGGCGTTAGGGCGTTACTGCGGTGTCTGGCCTGGCCCCTTCGCGGGCAAGACTTGCTCCTACAGGTTTTTCGATTTGCCGCGATATTGTGGTCCATATGGAACCACTGTAGGAGCGAGGCTTGCCCGCGAAGAGGCCGGTTCTGGCAAACCATCTTTCCGATGTTTCACCGCAACCCATCCCGAAACTGCCCCGGTGTCATCCCGGTCCAGCGCTTGAACGCGCGGCTGAAGCTGCTGGTATCGGCGAACCCCAGCATATAGCTGACTTCACTCAACGAGCATTGCGGGTCACGCAGGTGCAGCAGCGCCAGGTTTTCGCGGCTTTCATTGAGCAGCGCGTCGAATCGACAACCTTCGTCCGCGAGATGCCGTTGCAGGCTGCGCAAGCTCAGGTGCAGGGCCTTGGCGATGTGTTCGGCGCTCGGTTCGCCTTCGGGCAATTGTTCTTCAATGGCATCGCGGACCTTGCGCTCCCATGTCAGCGGCTTGAGTTGCGCCAAAGTACGCTTGAGCACCGCTTCGTTGTGTTCGGCCAGTTCCGGGTTGGCATCGTCCAAGTGACTGTCGAAGTCCACGAGGGCAAATTCCAGTCGGTCCTCGTCGGCGGCGAAGTGCACCGGCGAACGAAAGACTTTGTGCCATTGATGCGGGTCGGCCGGTTCCGGGCGGCGCAGATACACCGCCAGCGGGGCATATTCGCGGCCCAGGCGATTGCGGCAGGTGCGCACGTAAATCGCGGCAAACGCGTCGATGGCCTCCAGCGCCGGTGCGGGATTGCCTTGCGGAATTTTCAGACGGAAGCGGTAGCGATCTTCAGCGCGGGTCAGTTCCAGTTCCAGCGCATCGCTGACCACCTGGTGATAACGCACGATGCGCTCGAACACTTCGCGCAGACTGCCGCTGGCCACCAGCGCATAACCGAGCGCATGGAACGTGGTCGGGCTGACAAAACGCGACACCCGCAGACCGATCGCCGGGTCGCCGCTGACCTGCACCGCGATTTCCCACAGGCGCGTGGTGCCCGACAACGGGTAACGGGCGTTCGGGTCGTCCATCAATTGCGGGTCGAGCCCCGCCTGCTGGCACAAAGCGGTGCTGTCGAGGCCCAGCGCATCGAGTTGCTTGCGCAGGGCGCGGGTCCAGCTGGCGAGGGAGGTCGGTTCAGTCATGCTGATTGGCGCTTCCGGTCAACAGGTTGGCGTTCACGGCTACCACGGTGTGAGGGTTCACAAGGCAGGATGCGAACATCAATAACCAGAGGATGGAAGCATGGACGGTACTTCTGCAAGTCCCCAGCGACTGAATGCAGCCCAACGATCAGCGCATATTCGCGAAGTGGTGCTGGCCAGAGGGGTCAAACTGCGCAAACGCTACCCGATTCTCAACCATCAGGACGCCTTGGGCGCGGGCATTCTGGCCTTCGCGCTGGCCGGAATGATCGGTTCAGCGGCGCTCTACCTGACCGGGCACCTGGCCTGGTGGGCGTGCCTGTTGCTCAACGCGTTTTTCGCCTCGCTGACTCACGAGCTGGAACACGACCTGATTCATAGCATGTACTTCCGCAAACAACGGGTGCCGCACAACCTGATGATGGGCCTGGTCTGGCTGGCTCGCCCGAGCACGATCAACCCATGGATTCGCCGGCATCTGCACCTCAATCACCACAAGGTGTCCGGTACGGAAGCCGACATGGAAGAGCGCGCGATCACCAACGGCGAGCCTTGGGGATTTGCGCGGTTGTTGATGGTTGGCGACAACGTGATGTCGGCGTTCATTCGCATGCTGCGCGCCAAGACCTGGGCGCATAAATTCAGCATCATCAAACGCACGTTGAAGGTCTACGCGCCGCTGGCGCTGGTGCATTGGGGCGCCTGGTACATGTTCCTCGGTTTCCATGCGGCGAATGGCATTGCCTACCTGATGGGGTCACCCATCGAATGGTCGGCGACCACGCTGTCGGTGATGACGGTCATCGACATCGCGGCGGTGGTGCTCATCGGCCCGAACGTGTTGCGCACGTTTTGCCTGCATTTTGTCAGCTCCAACATGCATTACTACGGGGATGTGGAGCCGGGGAATGTGATTCAGCAAACCCAGGTGCTGAACCCTTGGTGGATGTGGCCGATGCAAGCGTTCTGCTTCAACTTCGGCAGCAGCCACGGGATTCATCACTTCGTGGTGAAGGAACCGTTTTACATCCGCCAGATGACCGTGCCGGTAGCGCACAAGGTGATGCGCGAGATGGGCGTGCGGTTCAATGATTTCGGGACGTTTGGGCGGGCGAACCGGTTTGTACGCGAGGAAACAGCAGAGGCGCAGGAGGTGCGTGCCGCTCAGGCTTGATCGATGTTATCGGAAACTCAACACGGCAAAGGCGCCCGTCATCAATCTGACCCAAAGGGTCGGTACGTTATGACCCAAACAGGATGACTTGGTAGTTGCTGTATCGCGATCCACTTATGCGTTTCGGATCTAATAAAGTAATTAAATATTCCTTTATTGGATAAGTATTTAAGTTAATCATCGCATCCAGTGATGTTGATTAGCGCTGGCAGATTTTGAGTTTCCGGGGCCGTCTCCTTGGCAGGGTGCGGTCCCTTTTTTTTGTCTTTTCAAAACCACCGCATATTCCTTATAGGTCTTAATAAATAGCTTCTTATTCCTTAACGAATATAGCTCTCCTCCCTATACTCGACCGGGAACAGACACGCAGCTGGAGAGCTCCCCCATGCGCAACGAATCAATTCGCTACCTGATTGTGCCGGGCTGGCAAGGATCGCCGGAAGATCATTGGCAAAGTCACTGGCAGAACAGCCTGCCCAATAGCGCTCGGGTGGAGCAGGCCGACTGGCTGACGCCGCGTCGTGAAGACTGGGTTGCCGCGCTGGCAGAAGCGATTGCTGCCGACAGCACGCCGGTGATCTTGATTGCGCACAGTCTGGGTTGCATTACGGTCGCCCATTGGGCGGCCACGGCATCGCTGCATTTTTTGCGACAGGTTCGCGGTGCCTTGCTGGTCGCGCCGGCGGACGTTGAACGTCCGGCATGTGCTCCGGCCTTGCGCAACTTCGCACCGATTCCCACAACCCTTTTGCCCTTCCCGAGCCAGGTCGTCAGCTCCGACAACGACAGCGCCGTGAGTGCGCCGCGAGCCCTGGAGCTGGCTCGCAACTGGGGCGCCGAGGCGGGGATTCTGCCGGGTGCCGGACACATCAACGTGAAGTCCGGTCACCAGCGCTGGGAGCAGGGATTTGCCTATCTCTACCGCCTGCAAAATCGAATGGAACACCACGCCCTGCGACGTGCTTGAACCTTTTTCTTTTTTAGAACGCCAACCCGTCTCCCGGCGGTTTAGGGCGGGAGTCTGCCATGAGTTTCGAAGCCTTCGGTCAGCCACTGCTGACCTTTCCCGACGCAGAAAAAAGTCCCCTGAGTATTCGCGCCAAGGCGCTGGTGTTTGTCGATCCACGTTCCCGGCAGTTGCGCCTGGAGCTGGAACAACTGGCGCCGCGCTCGATCTCGGTGTTGATCCGTGGTGAAACCGGCAGCGGCAAGGAATTGCTTGCGCGGCACATCCATCGTGCCAGTGATCGCAGCGGGTTATTCGTCTCGGTCAACTGCGGCGCCATCAGCCCGACCTATGCTGACGCCGAACTGTTCGGCTATGCCGCCGGCAGTTACAGCGGATCGGCCAGCAGCCGCGCGGGGTGGTTCGGTTCGGCCAATGGCGGCACGCTCTACCTGGATGAGATCGGCGACTTGCCGCTGCCGATTCAGATCAAATTGCTCGCCGCCCTGGAAAACCACGAAGTCACCCGCGTTGGCGCTCAGCAACCGAGCCCGGTGGACGTGCGCCTGGTGGCGGCCACCAGTATCGATCTGGCCCAGGCGGTGGCGGCCGGGAAATTCCATGAGCGGCTTTATCACTACCTCAGCGAAGGTCAACTCGAACTGCCGGCATTGCGTGACAGGGTCGGGGATATTTTGTCGCTGTCAGAATATTTCCTCGGCATCTACAGCCAGCGCCTCGACCTGCCGGTGCCGCTGATCAGTGAGGCCGCGCAGTTGGTGCTGGAGCGGCACAGTTGGCCGGGCAATACCCGGGAGCTGGAGAATGTCATTCACTTTGCGCTGCTGGTCAGTACCGGCGACGAGATTTTGCCGGAGCATTTGAATCTGCCTGAAGTGCCTGTGTCGTTGGTGCAGATTGAGCAGCAGATCGCGCAGGTGAGCAAAAACGGCACGGCTGGCGAGCGTTCGGCGCTAAAGGATCTGCTCGAAAGCTTTAGCCGAATGCTGTAACCCGTGTGGGTTAGAGCTGTATGAACAAAATGGAATATGAGAGTGAATAAAAGATATTGTTCGGGAATAAAAAATCCCGGTATTGTCCGCTTCACGCCAGCGATAGCACTTCACTGGCACACGTACTATTTAGCCGTCGTCGCTGACGACCGTGATTTTCGATAAGGACACTGCATGAAAAAGGTTCTGTTGTTCACCGCACTGGCGGCTGCCCTGACTGCGGGCCTGGCCCAGGCTGGCGAGAAACTGGTGGTGGCGGCGACCCCGGTTCCACACGCCGAGATTCTGGAACTGATCAAGCCAACCCTCGCCAAAGAAGGCGTGGACCTGGAAATCAAAGTGTTCACCGACTACGTTCAGCCGAACGTACAGGTCGATCAGAAGCGTCTGGACGCCAACTACTTCCAGACCCTGCCGTACCTGAAAAGCTTCAACGAAGGCAAAGGCACTAATCTGGTAACCGTGATCGGCGTGCACGTCGAACCATTCGGTGGCTACTCGAAGAAAGTCAAAACCCTGGCTGAGCTGAAAGACGGCGCGACCATCGCCATCCCGAACGAAGGCAGCAACAGCGGCCGTGCCCTGATCCTGCTGCAGAAGGCTGGCCTGATCGAGTTGAAAGACCCGAAAAACGCTCTGGCTACGCCGAAAGACATCGCCAAGAACCCGCACAACTTCAAGTTCAAGGAACTGGAATCGGCCATGCTGCCGCGTGTGCTGGATCAGGTCGATCTGGACATGATCAACACCAACTACGCGCTGGAAGCAGGTCTGAACCCGGCTAAAGATGCGCTGGTGATTGAAGGTGCCGATTCGCCTTACGTGAACTTCCTGGTGGCTCGTCCGGACAACAAGGACAGCGTTGCCATCCAGAAACTGGCCAAAGCCCTGACCAGCCCGGAAGTGAAAGCATTCATCGAGAAGAAGTACAGCGGCGCGGTACTGCCGGCGTTCTGATTCGCGAGGTAAACCCCTTCAAGGTTTCGAACGCCGACGGCTGGTAAAGCGTCGGCGTTTTTTTGCCTGCGAGAAACCTGTGGCGAGGGAGCTTGCTCCCGCTGGGTTGCGACCCTAAATCCTGCACATGCGCTTCTTCAGGCACACCGTTTCGACTGATTTTGCGACTGCTGCGCAGTCGAGCGGGACGGTGCGGCGGTCCGACAAGCTCCCTCGCCACAAAAGCGCCCGCGCATTCAGGCTACCCTGGCCTCCAGCGCCCGGCGCAACGCCACCAATAACTTCACGATTTCCTGCGGATCCAACCGCTGTGGCACTTTCATCTCAGCCATTTTTCTCTTCCTTGTGAGGGTTCAGCCAGGGAGTCTGGCCAAAAGCTGTGCGTCCTTGGAGGGGCTTTTTGAAAAAAAGATCCCTCCTACAGCTGCAAGGAAAATAGTCGTCTTCTTTCGCCGCGACAAATCCGCGGGATAGTTTTTTGCGTGATGCGACAAGGTCGACGTCAAGCTGGCCAACACGACTGGCTCTCAGTGGGCTCCGCCAGGTGCTACAAGATTTGTGACTTGATGGCTTTATTTGAGGGCGTCAGGTGCACCCATGGAACCCTGTTCTAAGCTCACAGTCGTATCGCCATTGGCACGTCCGTACAACGCAAAGGAGTCTGCATGGCTGGTCCCGGATTGAAAATAGCGGTTGGTCTGAGCCTCCTTGCACTACTGACCGCGTGTGGCGATAAAAAACCGGTCGAGAAGGACCGTCCACGGGTCTTCGTCCAGGAGGTCAAACCCTTGGATTACGCCGCGTCGGTGACGCTCACCGGCGATGTTCAGGCCCGGGTCCAGACTGAGTTGTCGTTCCGCGTGGGCGGCAAGATCATTCAGCGCATGGTCGATGTCGGTGACCGAGTGTCGGCCAAACAAGTGCTGGCCAGACTCGATCCCAAAGACCTGCAGACCAGCGTCAATTCGGCCCAGGCCCAAGTCACCGCCGAGCAGGCCCGGGTCAAGCAGACCGCCGCCGCGTTTGTCCGCCAGCAAAAACTCCTGCCCAAGGGCTACACCAGCCAAAGCGAATACGATTCCGCGCAAGCCGCCTTGCGCAGCAGTCAGAGCGCGCTGACCGCTGCTCAGGCGCAGCTTGCCAATGCTCGCGAACAACTCGGCTACACCGCGCTGATTGCCGAGGCGCCAGGCGTGATAACGGCGCGTCAGGCCGAGGTCGGTCAGGTGGTGCAGGCGACGGTGCCGATTTTCAGCCTGGCGCGCGATGGTGAGCGTGACGCGGTGTTCAACGTTTACGAATCGCTGCTGGCCGAGGCGCCGGAGGATAAAACCATCGTGGTCAGCCTGCTCGACAACCCGTCGATCAAAACCACTGGCACCGTGCGGGAGATCACTCCGGCGGTGTCCGCGCAGACCGGCACCGTGCAAGTCAAAGTCACCCTCGACAGCCTGCCCGAGGGCATGCAACTGGGCTCGGTGGTAAGCGCTACGGCCAAGACGCCGGGCAAGTCCGCCGTGGAATTGCCGTGGTCGGCCCTGACCAAAAACCTCAGCGATCCGGCGGTATGGCTGGTGGATGGCGAGGGCAAGGCGCAACTGCACAATGTTACGGTCGGTCGTTACCTGACCGGCAAAGTGATCATCAGCGCCGGCCTGCAGAGCGGCGAAAAAGTCGTCATCGCGGGCGGTCAGTTGCTGCACCCCGGCGTGAAAGTTGAAATCGCCGAAAACACCTACAAGGATCTTGCTGTGGAAGCTCAGCCATGAAGCGTCTGTTACTGGTGTGCACGGCGATGATGCTGGCGGCTTGCTCGAAAGAGGAACCGCCGCCGGAGCCGATACGTCCGGTGCTGTCGGTCAAGGTCGAATCGCTGGACGAGGAACATCTCGGCCGCTTTGCCGGCAGCATCCAGGCCCGCTATGAAAGCAATGTCGGGTTCCGCGTGCCGGGGCGCATCGCCAGCCGTAACGTCGATGTCGGTGCCGAAGTGGAAAAGGGCGCGCTGCTCGCCACCCTGGACCCTACCGATCAGCAGAATCAGCTGCGTTCCGCCCAGGGCGATCTGGCCAGCGTCCAGGCGCAATACATCAACGCCCAGGCCAGCGCCCGGCGGCAGCAGGAATTGTTCGATCGCGGCGTCGGCGCCCAGGCGCAACTCGATGTCGCGCAGACCGACCTGAAGACCACCCAGGCCTCTCTCGATCAAGCGAAGGCGGCGGTCGATCAGGCCAAGGACCAGCTCAACTATGTCGAATTGCGCTCGGACCACAAAGCCATCGTCACCGCGTGGAATGCCGAAGCCGGGCAAGTCGTCACCGCCGGCCAGCAAGTGGTGACCCTGGCGCAGCCGGACATCAAGGAAGCGGTGATCGACCTGCCGGACACCCTGGTCGACCAACTTCCGAGCGACGTCGTCTTTCAAGTCGCGGCGCAACTGGACCCGAGTATCACCACGACGGCCACTGTTCGTGAAATCGAGCCCCAGGCCCAGAGTGCGACCCGTACCCGTCGAGCCCGCCTGACCCTGACAGATACACCGCCCGGTTTTCGCCTGGGCACCGCGATCAGCGTCACCCTCAGCTCCGCGATCAAACCCCGCATCGAACTGCCCTTGAGTGCGCTACAGGAGGTCGGTGGGCAATCGCGCATCTGGGTCGTCGATACGCAGACCCAGACCGTTGCCCCACGGGACGTCAACCTTCTCAGCCGCACCGATTCGACCATGGTCCTGGCCAACGGTGTGAAGTCGGGTGAGCGGGTGGTCAGCGCGGGTGTGAACAGCCTGAAACCCGGACAGAAAGTGAAAATCGACGAGGACAGCCCCCAATGAAAGGGAGTTTCAACTTATCCGAATGGGCTCTCAAGCATCAGTCGTTTGTCTGGTATTTGATGTTCGTCGCGCTGCTGATGGGCGTGTTCTCGTACATGAACCTGGGGCGCGAGGAAGACCCGTCGTTCACCATCAAAACCATGGTCATCCAGACCCGCTGGCCGGGCGCGACCCAGGAAGAAACCCTCAAGCAGGTCACGGATCGCATCGAGAAAAAACTCGAAGAGCTCGACTCCCTCGATTACGTGAAAAGCTATACCCGGCCCGGCGAGTCAACGGTGTTCGTCAACCTGCGCGACACCACCAGTGCCAAGGACATCCCGGAAATCTGGTACCAGGTGCGCAAGAAGATCAACGACATTCGCGGTGACTTCCCCCAAGGCCTGCAAGGGCCGGGATTTAACGACGAATTCGGTGATGTGTTCGGTTCGGTCTACGCCTTTACCGCCGACGGCTTGTCGATGCGCCAGTTGCGCGATTACGTGGAACAGGTTCGCGCTGAAATTCGTGAAGTGCCGGGGCTGGGCAAGGTCGAGATGGTCGGTGAGCAGGACGAAGTCCTCTACCTGAATTTCTCCACCCGTAAATTGGCGGCGCTGGGGATCGATCAACGCCAGGTGGTGCAAAGCCTGCAAACCCAGAACTCGGTGACCCCGGCCGGTGTGATCGAGTCCGGTCCGGAGCGCATCTCGGTGCGCACCTCGGGGCAGTTCGCTTCCGAGAAAGACCTGGCCAACGTCAACCTGCGGCTCAATGACCGCTTCTACCGCCTGGCCGACATTGCCGACATCAGCCGTGGCTACGTTGACCCGGCGACCCCGGAGTTCCGTTTCAACGGCCACCCGGCCATCGGCCTTGCCATCGCCATGAAGAAGGGCGGCAACATCCAGGAGTTCGGCAAGGCGTTGCACCAGCGCATGACCGACCTGACCGCAGACTTGCCGGTGGGCGTTGGTGTACACACTGTGTCCGATCAGGCCGAAGTGGTGGAAAAAGCCGTCGGAGGCTTCACCAGTGCCTTGTTCGAAGCGGTGGTGATCGTGCTGATCGTCAGCTTCGTCAGCCTCGGTGTGCGCGCCGGGCTGGTGGTGGCGTGCTCGATCCCGCTGGTGCTGGCCATGGTGTTCATCTTCATGGAATACAGCGGCATCACCATGCAGCGGATTTCCCTCGGCGCATTGATCATCGCCCTCGGCCTGCTGGTGGACGACGCAATGATCACGGTCGAAATGATGGTTACCCGCCTGGAAATGGGCGAGACCAAGGAGCAGGCGGCGACGTTTGCCTACACCTCCACGGCGTTCCCCATGCTCACCGGCACATTGGTGACCGTCGCCGGGTTCGTGCCCATCGGGTTGAACGCCAGCTCGGCGGGCGAGTACACCTTCACCCTGTTTGCCGTTATTGCGGTGGCGATGCTGGTGTCGTGGATTGTCGCTGTGTTGTTTGCCCCGGTGATCGGCGTGCACATTCTCAGCGCCAAGGTGAAACCCCATGACGCCGAGCCCGGGCGCATCGGCCGTGCATTCAACTACGGGATGTTTTGGGCCATGCGCAATCGCTGGTGGGCGATCGGTATCACCATTGCGCTGTTCGTGGCCTCGGTGTTTTCCATGCAGTTTGTGCAGAACCAGTTCTTCCCGTCGTCGGACCGCCCGGAAATCCTCGTCGACCTCAACCTGCCGCAAAACGCCTCGATGGCCGAAACCCGCAAGGCGGTGGACAAGCTCGAAGCGACGCTCAAGGATGACCCGGACATCGTGCGCTGGAGCACTTACATCGGCGAGGGAGCGATCCGTTTCTACCTGCCCCTCGACCAGCAATTACAGAACCCGTACTACGCGCAACTGGTGATCGTCAGCAAAGGCCTGGAATCGCGCAACGCCCTCAGTCAGCGCTTGCGCGAACGGCTGCGCAAGGATTTCGTCGGCATCGGCAGCTACGTCCAGGCGCTGGAAATGGGCCCGCCGGTGGGTCGCCCGATTCAGTACCGGGTCAGCGGCAAGGACATCGATCAGGTGCGCAAGCACGCCATCGCCCTGGCCACCGAGCTGGACAAGAACTCGCACATCGGCGAGATCATTTACGACTGGAACGAACCGGGCAAAGTCCTGCGCATCGAGATCGCCCAGGACAAGGCGCGACAACTGGGGCTTTCTTCGGAAGACGTGGCCAACCTGATGAACAGCATTGTGGTTGGTTCGCCGGTGACTCAGGTCGATGACGATATCTACCTGATCAACGTCGTGGGGCGCGCGGTGGACGCGGAACGTGGCACGCCGGAAACCCTGCAAAACTTGCAGATCGTGACCCCGAGCGGCACGTCGATTCCGCTGCTGGCGTTCGCCACGGTGCGTTATGAACTCGAGCAACCGCTGGTCTGGCGCCGTGACCGTAAACCGACCATTACCATCAAGGCGGCGGTGCGTGATGAGATTCAGCCGACTGACTTGGTGAAACAGCTCAACCCCGCCATCGATAAATTCGCCGCTGGTTTGCCGGTGGGTTACTCGGTCGCCACGGGCGGCACGGTGGAGGAAAGCGGCAAGGCCCAGGGGCCGATAGCCAAGGTGGTGCCGCTGATGCTGTTTCTGATGGCGACCTTCCTCATGATCCAGTTGCACAGCGTTCAGAAGCTGTTCCTGGTGGCGAGTGTCGCGCCGCTCGGGCTGATCGGCGTGGTGCTGGCGCTGATCCCGACGGGCACGCCAATGGGCTTTGTGGCGATCCTGGGGATTCTGGCGTTGATCGGCATCATCATCCGCAACTCGGTGATCCTGGTGACCCAGATCGACGCCTTGGAGAAAGAGGGCGTTTCGCCTTGGGATGCCGTGGCGCAGGCCACGGAGCATCGACGCCGACCGATTCTGTTGACCGCTGCGGCGGCCAGCCTGGGGATGATCCCGATTGCCCGGGAAGTGTTCTGGGGGCCGATGGCTTACGCCATGATTGGCGGGATCATTATTGCGACGTTGCTGACGTTGCTGTTTTTGCCAGCGCTTTATGTCGCCTGGTACAAAATCCGCGAGCCGCAGAAAGAGGTGCAGTAAGGCGAGCGCTACGCGCTCATCGCGAGCATGCTCGCTCCTACAGGGGGACCGCGTCCGTCTGGACAACTCGGTCAACTGTAGGAGCGAGCCTGCTCGCGATGGCGTCCTGTCAGGCTACACCGGCTTGCGCCACACACTCGCCAACCAAGGCTGCTGCTCCCGCGGCAGCCCCGCCGGCCGGTAGTAATGCTCCAGCTCCACAAACCCCGCCTCAGTCAGTAATTGCTGCCACGCCGCAAGATCGTGATAAGCCCCATAACGCGGCCCATTCCACCCTTCCTGATTCTCGCCGCGAGGATTGGAACTGAACAACACGCCACCTGGCTTCAACGCCCTGCGCAACTCCTTCAACACCCGAGGCAATTCCTGGCGCGGGATATGAAACAACACCGCATTGGCAAAAATCCCGTCGAAGCGTTCATCCGGCAGGTCCAGCTTCAGAAAGTCCTGCTGCCATACTTCGCATCCACTGTCCTCACGCGCCATCTGCGCAAACTTTTCTGAACCATCGAGCCCGACAGCCCTGTGGCCCATGCGCGTGAACGTCTGCAAATCCCGCCCCGGCCCACAGCCGAAATCGAGAATGTCGAACGGCGCCTCGCCCTGAATATGCCGCAGCAGGGCATCGATGTTCTGGCTGACATCATGATCGCGAGTCCCCTCGCGAAAACCTTCGGCCACCGAGTTGTAATGGTCCAGGGTGGTGGCGGTGATCTTCTGGAGGTCGTCGGGGGTTTGCTTCATGGTCGGCTGCGCACGCAATGGGGATTTGCCGAATATACGCCATCAGACGTGGGGCTGCTTCGCAGCCATTCGCGGGCAAGCCTCGCTCCTACAGTTGATCGAGTTGTTTCGACAGACGCGTACTCCTGTAGGCACACTGATTTTCCTGTGGGAAATGTTCCCCCTGTTGCGAGGGAAATTGCCCGTGTCGAGGACACTTTTGTGGCGAGGGAGCTTGCTCCCGCTGGGCTGCGAAGCAGCCCCCAGCCATTCAATGAGGTGTGTCAGATAAACCCGGTCTAAAGATCTTGCGAGTGCTGCGCAATCGAGCGGGAGCAAGCTCCCTCGCCACAAAAGCGCTACAACCTTGACCGTGTTCAGCGCTTGTTGAGCCCCCGAGCCAAGCGATCCCCACCCAGCTGGATAATCGCCACCAACACCACCAGCAACACAATCACCGTCAGCATGATCTGGCTGTCAAACCGCTGATACCCATACCGATACGCAATGTCCCCCAACCCCCCCGCACCAATGGCCCCGGCCATGGCCGACGAGTTGATCATGGTCACCAACGTGATGGTGAAGCCACCGACAATCCCCGGCAGCGCCTCGGGCAACAGCACATGCCAGACGATGTGCCAGCGCCGGCAACCCATCGCTTGGGCCGCTTCGATCAAACCGTGATCCACCTCGCGCAAACTGACTTCGGCTATGCGCGCAAAGAACGGCGTGGCCGCAATCGTCAGCGGTACCACGGCGGCCCAGACCCCGTAAGTGGTGCCGACGATCAACCGGGTGAACGGAATCAGCGCCACCATCAGAATCAGAAACGGAATCGAGCGGAACAGGTTCACGAAGGCGCCCAGTGCACGGTTCAGCGCCGGTGCTTCGTAAATGCCGCCTTGGGTGCTGGTGACCAGGATGACCGCCAGCGGAATCCCCGCCAGCAGCGCAATCAGCGACGATACGCCCACCATCAGAAACGTGTCGATGAAGCCTTGCAACAAACGATCAAACCACATAACCGAGCACCTCCACCTGTTGCGCCCAGTGGCCGGCGCGCTGACGCAGTTGCTCGGCGCCCAAGGACGACCCCGTCACCGCCAGCAGCAATTGCCCCAGCGCGTGGCCCTGAATGCGTTCCACGCCACCTTGCAGCAACCTCACGCGACCGCCGAGGGCGCTGAACAGCGCTGCCAGATCCGGTTCGTCTGTGGCGCTGCCGGTGAAGCGCAGACGCAACACAACCGCCGCGTCCGAGGACTGAGGTTGTGGACGCAAACCGCTTTGCAGTTCTTCCGGCAGCGCGTGTTGCAGCGGCGCGAGCAAGGTCTTGCTGACTTCATGCTGCGGGTCGCCAAAGACTTTCCAGACCGGCCCTTGCTCGACGACTTTTCCGTGTTCCAGCACCACCACCCGATCACAGATATCGCGGATCACCGCCATCTCGTGGGTGATCAGTACGATGGTCAAACCCAGCCGCTGATTGATCTCGCGCAGCAGGCCGAGGATCGATTGCGTGGTCTCCGGGTCCAGTGCCGATGTGGCTTCGTCACACAGCAGGATCTCCGGGTCATGCACCAACGCGCGGGCGATGCCGACACGCTGTTTCTGTCCGCCGGACAGCTGCGCCGGATAGGCCTTGTGCTTGCCTTGCAGGCCGACCAACTCCAGCAGTTCGCGGACTTTCTGTTCGCGTTTTTCCTTGGGTACACCAGCGACTTTCAGTGGCAATTCGACGTTCTGCCAAACGGTCTTGGCCGACATCAGGTTGAAGTGCTGGAAGATCATGCCGATCCGTCGGCGCAGCGCGACCAGGCGGTCTTCATCGAACTCGCCGATGTCCACTTGATCGATCAGCACCCGGCCGCTGCTCGGTTGTTCGAGACGGTTGATGGTGCGGATCAGCGACGACTTGCCGGCGCCGCTGCGACCGATGATGCCGAACACTTCACTGCGCTGGATTGCCAGGTCGATGCCGTGCAACGCCGCCACTGGACCCTGCTGACCGGTGTAGGTTTTGCCCAGGCCGATGAAGCGCACATGAGCGCGGTTCAGGTCCGGGTGCAGTTCGGTCTGTTCGGCTTTATGTGGCTCTGGAATCTCCAGTCGCCGTTGGATCGCGGCCGTCATCCTCAGCTTTCCCAGCCGGCTTGATAGAGCTTGCCGTGGGCTTTATCCAAGGCTGCACGAACAGCCGGCGAGTGCTGGTAGATATCGACAAACTTGATCAGGCGCGGATCGGTTTTGCTCTTGGGCTGGATCACGAACTGGATCACGTATTCCTTGTGATCGAGACCGTCGAACAGCAAGGCCGAACCGGCATCGAAAGTCTTCGACAGACGTATATACGCCGGGTAGCCCTGCACCAGATCGGCATCGTCATAGGCGCGCACCAGCTGTACCGCTTCAACCTGGAGGATTTTGATGTTCTTCGGGTTGGCGATGATGTCTTCTTCGGTGGCCTTGTAGCCGACACCCGGCTTGAGGGTAATCAGGCCGGCCTTGGCCAGCAGTTGCAGGCCGCGACCGCTGTTGATCGGGTCGTTGGCAATGGCGACGCTGGCGCCTTGTGGCAGTTCGTCGAAGCTTTTGTATTGCTTCGAGTAGAGGCCGACGTTGTTGATGATCCCCGGCGCAAACGGCACCAGGTCAAAACCGGCGGCAGCCTTGGCGTTTTCCAGGAACGGGACGTGCTGGAAATAGTTCACGTCGATGTCGCCGGCCGCGAGGCTGACGTTGGGGGCGATCCAGTCGCTGAACTCCACGAGGTCGACTTGCAGGCCTTGTTTTTTGGCTTCCTCGACGGCGGCTTCCAGCGGGATGGCGAAGGCCGCGGTGGTGCCGACTTTCAGCGGCGCGTCGGCGGCGAAGGTGACAGAGCTGAAGAGGCCGAGGGCCAGGGCCAGTGCTTTGACTGGGTGGGAGAGGCAGGTCTTTTTCATGATGGGGTTTCCAGTCAGTGCATAAATTTTGGGTGTTTGGGCGGGCCTCTTCGCGGGCAAGCCTCGCTCCTACAGGTTCAGCGCCGTACCGGACACTTGTGAACGACCAATACCTGTAGGAGCGAGGCTTGCC
>NZ_JASCOM010000130.1:0-16807 GCF_029959925.1 Pseudomonas sp. PS02303 | reverse complement strand
AGTGTCCCCGGATGGATACCGGAGCGAAGGAACGCCGAGCCTTAGCGAGGGGCCGGACGCTTGGGGCGAGACTTTTTGGTTCCTTTTGTGGCGTTTGACAAAAGGGACTCGCCGTAAGGGCGAAACCATAAGTGGCCGTTACCGCAGGAATGGATATACACCCGGTCAACAGCAGCATGGTCGGCTATCAGGCCGCCATCGCGAGCAGGCTCACTCCCACATTAGATCTGTGCACATACGCAGGGAGACAAATCAGAGCCGGAAGTGTCCGACCATCCCCTTCAACTCAACCCCCAACTGCGCCAATTCAATGCTCGACGCCGCATTCCCCCGCATCGCCAACGAAGACTGATCCGCACTCGCACGAATACTCGTCACACTGCGATTAATCTCCTCGGCCACCGAACTCTGCTCCTCGGCGGCCGCCGCAATCTGCTGGTTCATCTGCTGAATCAACGACACCGCCGCCGCAATACTTCCCAGCGCACTCTCAGTCTGCAACGCGTCACTCACCGCCAGCTTCACCAGCTCACCACTGTTCTGAATCTGCTGCACCGACGACTGCGCCGCCGAACGCAAGGCGCTCACCAGACGCTCAATCTCCTCGGTCGATTGCTGAGTGCGCTTGGCCAACGCCCGAACCTCATCCGCCACAACCGCAAACCCCCTGCCCTGCTCGCCGGCCCGTGCTGCCTCGATCGCCGCATTGAGCGCCAACAGGTTGGTTTGCTCGGCGACACTCTTGATCACACTGAGCACCGTGCCGATGTTCTGGATTTCTGCACTCAGGCTTTCGATGCTCGAACTGGCCGACGTCGCCGAATCCGCCAGCTGCTCGATCCGCGCCATGCTTTGGCGCACCACCTGCTGGCCACTTTCCACCTTACCGTCCGCCGTTTGCGCAGCCTGAGCGGCTTCCTCCGCGTTACGCGCCACATCGTGCACCGTCGCCGTCATCTGATTCATCGCCGTGGCGACCTGCTCGGTTTCTTCCTTCTGGCTGCTGACCTCCAGGTTGGTCTGCTCGGTCACCGCCGACAAGGATTGCGCCGAACTCGCCAACTGCTCGATACCGGCCTGCAAACCGCTGACGATGGTGCTCAGCCCCGCCCCCATCTGTTGCATGGCCTGCATCAACTGGCCGATTTCGTCACGGCGCGTCACTTCAACTGTCGCACTCAAATCACCCGCGGCGATCTGCTGCGCAACACCAATCACACTGCGCAGCGGCGCCACGATCAATCGGGTAATGACCCACGCCGCGATCAACCCGACCAGCAACGCCAGGGCCGAGGAGCCGATGATCAGCATCGAGTTCTTTTTCAATTCGGCCTGCATCGACTGGTCTTCGGCGACATACGCCTGATCGACCCGCTCCACCACCTGCGCAGCACGCTGGTGCAGTTGCTCATAGACGGTTTTTTCCTGGGCTAACAGACCGGTGTATTCGGTCAGTTTCTCGCTGAAACTGGTGATGTGACCCGCCACTTCATTGAGGACAGTCTGATAGCCCTCATCCTTGACTGTGGTTTTCAACTGCTCGGCCTGAACCTGCGCCTGATCGGCCTGCTCGATCTTGCCCTGAGCTGCGCTGTCATCGCCCTTGCGGCTCTGATCCAGACGCACACGTGCTTCGTTCATGGCCTGCAGCATCAACCGCGACACCTGGCTGACCTGATTGGCTTGCTCGATGAACTGCCCACCGTCCTTGCCTTCGGACTCCTTCAAGGTATAGGCGCCATCGTCGGCAAGCCCGGCTTGCAGGACATCCAGATTATTGGCCACGCTGGACACCGACCAACTGGCCATTTCCAGGGCCAGGTCCTTGGCCTGACTCAGCGAGACGAATTCGTCGAAGGCCTTGCGATAAGCCGCCAGGGACTGCTCGACGTCATTCATCACTGGCACGTTGGCCGCTGAAGCAGCCTTGAGCTGCGTCGCCAAGGCGATCAGGCCATCAACCCCCTGGCGCAGGGCATCCGCAGTTTTCGGGTTGCCGTGCAAGGCGTATTCCTGCTCAAGCAGTCGCACCTTGAGCAAACCGCTGTTGAGCGACGACATCTGCTTGAGCCCGTCGAAGCGTTGACTGATGGTTTGCAGGGACCAAACGCCGATGGCTGCCACCAGGGCCGTCAACAGCAGCACCAAGACAAACCCGACACCCATTTTTTTTGCCATACCGAGGTTGGCAAAACGTCCTTGCACGGCCGAAATCATTGCACTTAGTCCCCTGACATAGTCTGTTGACGCAGATTCGCAATGGGCATGGGCCAGCACAAGTCTCTGGCGTCGGAATAATGGCAAAAAGCTACGTCCACGTCGTTTTCAGAACGCTTTAGGTCGATTCGCAGCGGTCGCCTGAAAAAATGCCCGGGCACGAGGATCGCAGGCGTAAGCGACGTTGATGCGCTGCCAATCTTTCGCCTGGCCGTCAGGACTGAAGGCCGTGGCAGAAGACAGCAGCACACCGCAGCGCCGGGCCTGTTTGCGCACCTGAGCGTAGTCGGACATCCGCGATCGCGCCCAGATAAACAGGCCACCAGCCGGCTTGCCGAAAACCTCCCACTCGGCGTCTTCGAGCACTTGCAAGGCCGCCTCTCTGTCCGTATTCAAACGCTGGCGCTGACGCTGTACCAGTTTGCGGTACGCGCCGCTGGCCAACAGGCAAGTCAGCACCGACTCGCAGAAACTTGAGGCGCCCATGCTGCTGATCATCTTGACCTCGGCCAATCGCGATATGACCCCTTCGCTGGCCACGACAAAGCCGACCCGCAATGAACTGCTGAGGGTTTTAGAGTAACTGCCAACGTAGATCACGTTGTCATCCCCCCCCAATGCAGCGAGGCGCGTGCCGGGGCCGTAGTGCAAATCCGCATAGACGTCATCTTCAATCACCAGCACGCCATGGGTCTTGGTCAATTGCAAAACCTGCTGCGCCATCGCAGGCGTCAGGCAACTGCCCGTCGGGTTGTGGTAGAAACTGTTGATGAATAGCGCGCGGGGCCGGTGCTTTAACAATAGTAATTGCAGTTGCTCCGTGTCGGGCCCGCGCGGGGTACGAGGCACCTCGATCATCGTCACACCGTGCAGCCTGAGCAGGTCAAACAACAGTGGATACCCCGGACTTTCCACCACCACGCAATCTCCCGGCTTGAGCAAGGTGCGCACGATCAGGTCGAGCCCCTGACTGGCACCTGCGGTGGTCAGGATACGGTTTTCATCC
The DNA here is from genome assembly GCF_029959925.1 of Pseudomonas sp. PS02303. NCBI lineage: Bacteria > Pseudomonadati > Pseudomonadota > Gammaproteobacteria > Pseudomonadales > Pseudomonadaceae > Pseudomonas > Pseudomonas sp. PS02303. Next base: position 13,584 of record NZ_JASCOM010000130.1, on the reverse strand, counting down.
ACTTCGATACCGAGCCGTCCAAGGCGTTTGAGAATTTGCAGACGCAAGGCAGGCAGGCCTCGGGAAGTGCTGTAGTTGAACAACCCGGCCATGTCGGTACGGCTGACCTGACGAATCGCGTAGCTCAGGTCGTCAGTTTCGCGCCAGCTCTCCGGCAACCCGCCACAGCCCAGCTTAAGTTCGCCCGAGCAGCCGCCCTGTTTCAGTTCCGCCCCTTCGAACCAGAGGCAATCCTGTTGCCCCTGGGCGACCAGCGTTGGCGTGGCGACAATGAAACCGGCGCCATGACGCGGCGCCAGCACACCTTGAGTCACCAGCCGCTCACAGGCTTCGACGACGCTGGACTGACTGAGCAGATTGACCCGCGCGATGTGCCGCGCAGAAGGTAAACGCGTCCCTGGCTGCACCTCGCTCTGACGGAGCCAGACGGCCAACCCATCGACGATTTGCTGTACGACCGGCACCAATGCCTGTCGATCGATTCTCAATTCCATGAGCAAGCAAACTCCTGTCCATTTGCGGGGAGCAGTTAATCACAGGTGCGCAGGATCGGATGTGCGACAACGCCGCCAAAACCCTCGGTTCTAACCATTTGAAACACATTGTCCGCCGCCCTTCGCGACACCATGAAAAAGCCCGCACGTGTGCGGGCCTTTTCCTACGAGGCAGGTCTTGATGGGTCAGAACGCCGTGACACCACCGTCCACTGCCAGCGAGTGACCGGTGGTGAACGCCGCGCCGTCGCTGCACAGATACAGCACGGCACTGGCGATTTCCTCGACCTTGCCGATGCGGCCGACCGGGTGCATGGCGTTGGCGAACTCGCCCTTCTTCGGGTCCGCTTCATAGGCGCGACGGAACATGTCGGTGTCGATCACCGCCGGGCATACCGCGTTTACGCGAATCTTTTTCTTGGCGTATTCGATCGCCGCCGACTTGGTCAGGCCGATCACCGCGTGTTTCGACGCCGCGTAAATGCTCATCTTCGGCGCCGCACCAAGGCCCGCCACCGAAGCGGTGTTGACGATCGCGCCGCCGCCCTGGGCCAGCAGCAACGGCAACTGGTACTTCATGCACAGCCAGACGCCTTTGACGTTGACGCCCATGATCGCGTCGAACTCATCAAGGGTGCCTTCAGCCAGTTTGCCTTTCTCGATCTCGATGCCGGCATTGTTGAAGGCGTAGTCCAGACGGCCGTAGGTATTCACCACTTCGTCCATCAGATTTTTTACATCGCTTTCCAGCGTGACGTTGCAGCGCACGAAGGTCGCTTCGCCGCCCGCTGTACGAATCAGCGCCACAGTGCCTTCGCCGCCGGCCGTGTCCATGTCGGCCACCACCACTTTCAACCCTTCAGCGGCGAATGCCTGGGCGGTCGCGCGGCCAATACCGTTGGCAGCGCCGGTCACCACGGCAACCTGGCCGGAAAACGTCATGCTCATTGTTATGCCCTCAAAGAGAAGAATGCGGGGGATCGTGTGTTTCCAGTCTAGCCACAGGGGCATGGGACACGGCAGCACTATCAGAAGCCCGGTTGAGTGACCATGAGTGGCAGTGATAGAACTGCGGCATCGACTATCACTGCACTGGATCGACGTGCATTCGCCGCATCAGCCAAACTTGCGGCATCGATCATGAAGGTCTATCAACAAGGCTTCATTCATCTTGAGTGCCTGTCATGACTACCCAGACCAATCGCCAGTTCCTGCTCGCCAAACGTCCGGTGGGCGCGGCTACCCGCGAGACCTTTACCTATCAAGAAGTGCCAGTCGGCGAACCGGCTGCGGGTCAGATCCTGGTCAAAAACGAATACCTGTCCCTGGACCCGGCCATGCGTGGCTGGATGAACGAGGGCAAGTCCTACATTCCGCCGGTCGGTATCGGCGAAGTCATGCGCGCATTGGGTGTAGGCAAAGTCGTTGCCTCGAACAATCCTGGATTTGCGGTCGGGGACTACGTCAACGGAGCCTTGGGCGTACAGGATTATTTCCTCGGCGAGCCACGAGGTTTCTACAAAGTCGATCCGAAACTGGCACCGCTGCCCCGTTACCTGTCCGCGCTGGGCATGACCGGGATGACCGCCTACTTCGCGTTGCTTGATGTCGGCGCACCGAAGGAAGGTGACACCGTGGTGCTCTCCGGCGCGGCCGGTGCGGTGGGCAGCATTGCCGGGCAGATCGCCAAGATCAAAGGCTGCCGCGTGATCGGCATCGCGGGCGGCGCGGACAAGTGCAAATTCCTGATCGACGAACTGGGGTTTGACGGCGTAATCGACTACAAGAACGAAGACGTGCATGCCGGCCTTAAGCGTGAATGTCCAAAAGGTGTCGACGTGTATTTCGATAACGTCGGCGGCGATATTCTCGACGCGGTGCTGGGTCGCCTGGCCATGAAGGCGCGCGTGGTGATTTGTGGCGCCATCAGCCAGTACAACAACAAGGAAGCGGTCAAGGGCCCGGCCAACTACCTGTCGTTGCTGGTCAACCGCGCGCGAATGGAAGGCTTCGTGGTGATGGACTACGCTGCTCAGTTCGCCGCCGCCGGGCAGGAAATGGCCGGCTGGATGGCCAAGGGGCAGCTCAAGAGCAAGGAAGACATTGTTGAAGGACTGGAGACCTTCCCGGAGACGCTGATGAAGTTGTTCATCGGCGAGAATTTCGGGAAGTTGGTGTTGAAGGTTTAACCCAACAGTTGATTCACCCCAAAACCAATGTGGGAGCGAGCCTGCTCACTCCCACATTTTTGATCTTCGGTGTTTGATCAGGCGATTTCGGCTACAACTTCGGCCAACGCCTTCGCTGGATCCGCCGCCTGGCTGATCGGACGGCCAATGACCAGGTAATCGGAACCGGCATCCAGCGCCTGACGCGGGGTCAGGATACGGCGCTGATCGTCCTGGGCGCTGCCCGCCGGGCGAATCCCCGGGGTCACCAGTTGCAGCGTCGGGTGCGCCGATTTCAGGGCGCGGGCTTCCAGAGCCGAGCACACCAGACCGTCCATTCCGGCTTTTTCTGCCAGTGCCGCCAGACGCAGCACCTGTTCCTGCGGCTCGATGTCCAGGCCGATACCCGCCAGATCCTCACGTTCCATGCTGGTCAGCACGGTCACGCCGATCAACAGCGGTTTGGGGCCGGTACGCTGATCCAGCACTTCACGGCAGGCGGCCATCATGCGCAGACCGCCGGAGCAATGAACGTTGACCATCCACACGCCCATTTCCGCCGCGGCTTTAACCGCCATCGCGGTGGTGTTCGGGATGTCGTGGAACTTGAGGTCCAGGAACACTTCAAAGCCCTTGTCACGCAAGGTGCCGACGATTTCCGAGGCGCAGCTGGTGAACAGCTCCTTACCGACTTTGACCCGGCACAGTTTAGGGTCCAACTGGTCGGCCAGCTTCAGTGCGGCGTCACGGGTGGGGAAATCCAGGGCGACGATGATAGGAGTCTGGCAGACGGACATGTGCGGGCTCTCAGGCAGGACGAAATCGGCGCGCATTGTAGCGGAACCAGCGCCACTGCGGGACCCGATGATCGGTAAATCGTCCCGAAGACTCCAGCAAGACTAGTCCCTGCGCCGATTGTGTCGAGTTCGATACACACACGACACGCCCACTACACCCTTCCTCGCTACCCTCGGCAGCCGCAACACGTCCTTACAGCACTTCCCGCCTCCGGGCCGGACGCCTATGCTGGAACCACAACCTCGCAGCCCATCTTTGTGGTTGGCAGCCTACCTGGCAGATGAACGCACGCATGCACAGCACCCCAGCACCTCTGAACGACGATCAAAAAGCACCCGCTGACGACAAACGCTGGAGCATTCGCGCCCTGATCGTCGACGATGACGTCCCGATCCGCGAACTGATGATCGACTACCTGGCCCGGTTCAACATTCACGCCAGCGGCGTCACCGATGGCGCTGCCATGCGCCTGGCGTTGCAAGCGGAGCATTTCGACGTGGTGGTGCTCGACCTGATGCTGCCCGGTGAAGACGGGTTGTCCCTGTGCCGCTGGCTGCGCGCCGAATCGGACATTCCGATCCTGATGCTCACCGCACGCTGCGAACCCACCGACCGGATCATCGGCCTGGAACTGGGCGCCGACGACTACATGGCCAAGCCCTTCGAACCAAGGGAACTGGTCGCGCGGATTCAGACCATTCTGCGTCGGGTGCGCGACGATCGCACCGAACAGCGTGCGAATATTCGCTTCGACAACTGGCGCCTGAACAGCGTGCTGCGGCAATTGATCGCCGCCGACGGTTTGGTGGTGCCGCTGTCCAACGCCGAATTCCGCCTGCTGTGGGTGTTCATTGAGCGTCCGCGCCGGGTGCTCAGCCGTGAACAACTGCTGGACGCTGCCCGTGGTCGTTCCATCGAAGCGTTTGATCGCAGCATCGACTTGCTGGTCTCGCGCCTGCGCCAGAAGCTCGGTGATGACCCGAAAGCCCCGCAGTTGATCAAGACCGTTCGCGGTGAGGGTTATCTGTTCGACGCACGAGACATCGGCTGATGCGGGCGCGCTTCGATACGCTGTTCGGCCGCCTGTTTGGCGTGCTGCTGCTGGCGATCATCCTGGCGCACCTGTTGGCGTTTGCCTGGTTTCACCATTACGGTCCTCCCCCGCCTCCACCGCCGCCGGCATTTTCCGAAGGCATGGGCGGACAGCGCCCGCCGATGGACCCGCGCTTCGAAAACCGGCCACCGCGGCCGTGGTTCGGCGGCCCGTTGGTGCCGCTGACGTTCCAGTTTGTCACGCTGATCATTGCCGCCTGGTACGGCGCCAAACTGCTCAGCCGGCCGATCCAGCGGCTGAGCGACGCCGCCGAACGCTTGAGCGAAAACCTCGACAGCCCGCCGCTGGATGAATCCGGCCCACGGGAAGCCCGGCAAGCGGCCTACACCTTCAATTTGATGCAGAAACGCATTATCGAACAGGTGCAGCAGCGCTCACGGATGCTCGGCGCGGTGTCCCACGACCTGCGCACGCCGCTCTCTCGCCTCAAGCTGCGGCTGGAGCAGATCGAAGACCACAAGCTGCAGGGCCAGATGCGCCAGGACTTGGACGACATGATCAGCATGCTCGATGCCACCCTCACCTATTTGCACGAGCAGCGCACCAGCGAAGCCGGGCAATGGATGGACGTGCAGGCGCTGGTGGAATCCTTGAGCGAAAACGCCCAGGACCAGGGGGCAGATGTTCAGGCCAGCGGCCACTGCGCGCCGCTGCAAGTGCAGCCGATGGCGTTGCGCTCGTGCATCAATAATCTGCTGGACAACGCCCTGCGCTATGCCGGGCACGCGCGGATCACGCTCGAAGACAACCGTGAGCAACTGGTGATCCGCGTCATCGACCACGGCCCGGGTATTGCGGCGGACAAACGTGAAGCGGTGTTCGAGCCGTTCTTTCGGCTGGAAGGTTCGCGTAATCGCAATTCGGGCGGCGTCGGGCTCGGTATGACCATCGCTCGCGAGGCGGCGGAACGACTGGGTGGGCAGTTGAGCCTGGAAGAAACACCCGGCGGCGGTCTCACCGCCGTCATACGCCTGCCCCGCGCCTGAACCACACACCAATTCCTGCAGGCTCACGCCTACATGATCCGAGCCTGGCCTGAGACTTGTGTGTACCAATCGGTACAAACCTCACACACCCACGACACCTTGCCCCTTGACGCTGCATAAGCCGGTGCACCCACCGGTTTTCCATTCCAGGGAGTGAGTCCAATGATTGGTAGTGTCAGCAACTACACGAGCTATACCAGCACCAGCAGCACCTCGACCAACAGCGCCCGCAGCCAGCAATTCCAGAAAGAACTGTTCGCCAAGCTCGACAGCAACAGCGACGGCGCGGTGGATCAGGGCGAACTTGAAAGTGCCCTGTCGCAGAAAACCGATGACGGCCTGCTGGTCAGCCTGAGCAAAAACTTTGGTGATCTGGACAGTGACGACAGCGGCAGCTTGAGCAGCGAGGAAATGGCGGCAATGGCACCGCCGCCACCACCGCCGCATGACCAGGCACCCAACACCGAACTGGCCGACGCGCTCGTCAGCGCCCTGGACGCCGACGGTGACGGCGCGATCAGCAGCGACGAATTGAGCAACGGTCTGAACAACGCTGGCAGCAGTGCCGACAGTACAGAAATATTCTCGGCCCTGGACAAGAACCAGGACGGCACCGTCAGCAAGGACGAACTCGCCGCCAGCCTGACCCCGCCGCCACCGCCACCGCAGCAGCAGGTGTCCAGCGAAGAATTGTTCAGCCAGCTGGATACGGACAGCGATGGCAGCGTGACCGCCACCGAACTGAGCAGCGTGCTGCAGGCCAGCAACAGCACCTCATCGACCAGCACCGACACCAGCGCTGCGTTGCTCAAGGAGTTGGACAGTGACGGCAGCGGTGAGGTCAGCAGCGATGAACTGAACGCGGCGCTGCAAGCAGGTCGCGAGAAAACCAGCGACAACTCCACCGCTCAATTCAACGTCAATGAAGCGCTGAACAAAATGATCGCCAACCTGAGCAAGCAGTATTCGCTCGATAACGTGGCGAGCGTGGGCAAATACTTGAACGTATCGACCTGAGTCAAAAGCTTCGCGAGCAAGCCCGTTCCCACAGTGGATCTGCGCCCTTCACAAATCCCCTGTGGGAGCGAGCCTGCTCGCGATGAGGCCCTCAGCCCCGCCGAAAATCTCAGGGCCGGCGATCGTCTACCCGCGCATGACTCTTGCTCCAGTCCGTCAACAGACTGTACGCAACCGCCAGCAACGTAGGCCCGATGAACAGCCCGATGAACCCGAACGCAATCAACCCGCCAAACACGCCGAGCAACACGATCACCAATGGCAGATTCCCGCCCCGGCTGATCAGGTACGGCTTCAGCACGTTGTCGACGCCGCTGATGATGAACGTGCCCCAGCAGCCGAGGAACACCGCCATCCCGTACTCACCCTTCCAGGCCAGCCACGCGGTGGCCGGAATCCACACCAACGGTGGCCCCATCGGAATCAGACTGAGCATGAACGTCACGATGCCCAGCACCAACGCCCCGGGCACCCCGGCAATCAGGAACCCGATCAACGCCAGGACCGCCTGCGCCGCTGCTGTGCCGATCACCCCGTTCACCACCCGCTGCACCGTCCCGGCCACGAGTTCGATGTAGTACCCGGCGCGATCACCGATCAGGCGCTCCAGCAGCCCATGGACAAACGCCGCCAGCCGCGGCCCGTCACGGTAGAAAAAGAACACGAACACAATGCTCAATGTCAGCTCGAGAATCCCGCCGCCAATCTGCGCACTGCGTGCCAGCAGCCAGTTGCCGACCTGACCCAGATACGGTTTGACCGCCACCATCATCGCCGCGCCTTGCTCATCGATGCTGTTCCAGATCACCATCAACCGCTCGCCCACCAAAGGAACGCCGCCCAGCCAGGTCGGTGCTTCGGGCAAACCGTCCATCTGCACATCCTTGATGAACGCAGTGGCATCACGCACGTGATCCGCCAGGTTGAACCCGAGCCAGACCAGCGGCACCGCCACCAGCAACATCCAGCCCAGTGTCAGCACCAGCGCGGCCAGGGATTCCCGGCCGTTGAGCCAGCGGGTCAACAACCGCATCAGCGGCCAACTGGCGAACGCCAGCACCGCGCCCCAGAACAAGGCCGACCAGAACGGCGCCATCACCCAGAGGCTCGCGCCAAACAGCACCAGGAGCAGGATCTGCACCAACAGCCGATCGTTATTGAGCATGTAGGTTCTCGAAAAAATCAGTCAACAAAGAGCAGGCAAACGCGCCAGCCGCGTTTGCCTGATGAAGCTTATCGCAACAGTTCGATGTGCAGGCCAGGGCTTTTGGCACTGCCGGCTTCCATTCGCGCCGCCCGCACGCCCTGCCCGATCAGCGCCTGGCGCCACGCTTCGGCGTTTGGCCCGGAAACACTGACCCGCAAGGTGGTGTCGAGGTTCAAGCCGCGAGAAATGAGGCGCAGCCAGGTGGCATCAGGATCGGCGCTCAATGTGGGGAAATCGAGTTCGCCCGTACTTTTCAGCTCTCGCAGCAAGGTCGCCGACGTCGGCAGCAAATCACCCAGCGGCGCGGCAGCGTCGAACTGCTCGACGTGCAGGTAGGCTTTGCGATTGCCGCGAGTGATGCTGTAAAGCGCCACCAACGTATTGTCCCGGGGCGCCGCGAGACGCAAGAGCAAGTACGCCTGTTGATCGTCGGCACCGTACAACTTGGCGTTGCCAAAGACCTCATTGGCCCAGAGGCTGCTTTCACCGCAATCACGTGCCTGACACCAGAACAGCAAGCCGGCACCCTGCTCTTGCAACGCTTCACGCGCGGCAGTGAAGGCGTCGGTTGACGAATGCTCCGGCGGCAACTCATAGGTCACCGATGTCGCCGTTCCCCGGGCGCTGACCTGACCATCGAAGCGCAACTGGCCGCTGATCTTACGAATCGAACCCAGCGGATAAATCCGCTCGAGCTCAACGCCGGGGCGATAGTCGACGATCTGCGCGTCGGCCATGCGCGGCACGATCGGCAAGTCCTGACTGCCCGGGACATCGGCGGCAAATAACAAGGGACTGAAACAACACAGCACCAGCACACTGAATGAACGCATGGATAGACTCATCGGATCAGCATGGCCTGGGCACCCTTGACGACACTGGCATCATCGAAGCGCTCGGGCACCAGCAAACCACGCTGGACCGCCGGACGCGCTTCCATGGATGCCATCCAGCGCTGCAAGGCCGGCAAACCGTCAACCTCGACGCCCGACCACTCATGGCCACGCACCCACGGATAGGTGGCAATGTCGGCAATGCTGTACTCGCCCGCCAGAAACTCCGCGGATTGCAGGCGTGTATCGAGCACCTCATAGAGGCGACGTGTTTCATGTTGATAGCGGTCGATGGCGCCCTGGAGTTTTTCTGGAAAGTAACGGAAAAACACGTTGGCCTGCCCCTGCATCGGCCCGATCCCACCCATCTGGAACATCAGCCACTGCAGGACGACCGAGCGCCCCTTCGGGTCCTGGGGCAGCAGTTTGCCGCCCAGCTCAGCGAGGTAAATCAGGATGGCGCCGGATTCGAACACGGCAAAATCGCCGTTGGCGCGGTCGACAATGGCCGGAATCCGGCCATTGGGATTGATCTTGAGGAAGTCAGGTGACTTCTGTTCCTTTTTGTCGAAACTCAAGGCGTGCACCGTGTAGGGCAGGCCGAGTTCCTCGAGCACGATAGAGACCTTGTGGCCATTCGGGGTCGCAGCGGTGTAGAGATCTATCATGGTTGTCTCCCATTTCAACCCGCCCAGCCTCGACAGTTGCCCGGCGCAAGTCAAGGAACGGCGAAGAACCGATTGAAACAGTCTGCGACAAGGTCGGCGCCGGGTTCGTCATTCAGGTGCAAATGATGGCCGCCAGGCAGCTGTTCACGGCTAAAGGGTAGACGCTCCAGCAGCTCGGGATGTTTGGCGAGCATGCCGTCAGCTGCTACCACTAATAACGCAGGGCAACTGACCCGCTGGACGAAGGCCATCGCCTGTTCGGTTGTCAGACGCAGGGGCGATGGCAGCGTGAGTCGGTTGTCAGTGCGCCAGGTGTAACCGCCCGGCACCGGCATGAGTCCACGCTGGGCCAACAGCTCGGCGGCTTCGCGACTGACCGCCACCAGGCCTTTCATGCGTGCCTCAATGGCTCGATCCAGGGTGTTGTAGACCGGTTTGCGCTTTTCCCTCAGATCCAGCTGGGCTTGCAGGGCCATGCCCATGCGTTCGGCGGCATTTTCGCCTTTGTCTGTCGGAGGAATGATGCCGTCGATCAACGCCAGATGCGTGACACGTTCCGGCATCGACCCGGCAATAATCAACGAAGCGATCGCCCCCATCGAGTGCCCCATCAGTGCAAAACGCTTCAGGCCCAACTGCTCGGCGACTTGCAGCACGTCGTGAGCGTAGTCCCACATCGCGTAACCGGCGCCGGTCGGGCGATGCCCGGAATGTCCGTGACCGGCCATGTCGAGGGCGATGATGCGCAGGCCTTTGAGCTTCGGTGCCAGCCGGGCGAAGCTGTTGGCGTTGTCCAGCCAGCCGTGCAGGGCGATCACCGGCAGGCCGTCTTCGGGACCGAACAGGTGCGCGGCCAGCTCGATGTGCGGCAGGCTCAGGCGAACTTCTTCGACGACGTGGCTCATGCGCAATCCTGTTGGCGACGACCTTCCCAGCGGCTGAACAGGTTTTTCAGCAGCGTGGCGGTGTCTTGCGGACGTTCGAGGGGGAACATGTGGCCACCGGGCATGGTCAGGGACTCACCCAGCGGCATACGCCCGACGGAGCTTGCATGGTGACGCATCACCACCCGGCTCTTGTGCCCGCGCACCACCGCCAGCGGCACTTTCAACTGGCGTGCCTGGCCTGGACTGGTGTGCGGGACGCCACGGTAGATGCTGATCTCCGTGGCCGGGTCGAAACGCAGGCGCAGCTTGTCGCCGACTTTTTGCAAACCGTGTTGCAGGTAAGCGTCGAAGCACTCGGGATCAAAGCTGCGGAACAGGGTTTTGCCGGCGAAATAGAGCCGTGCCGCGTCCAGGTCGGCGAACTCTTCCCGGCGCCCCAATGTACGGCCGGCGGGGGTCAGGCGGTCGATGAAACCGAAACGCTTGGCCGCACGGATCACCCATTGATCGGCGCGGGTCAGCACCGGCGAATCGAGCATCACCACGCCCCGATACAGTTCAGGGCAACGCAACGCCGCGTGCAGGTGCAGCACGCCGCCGAAGGAATGGCCGACGCCCCAGACCGGCTCCGGTTGCTCTTTGAGGTGATGGATCAGCTCATCCACCAGGTTGCGCCAATTGTCGTCCGCCGGAAAACGCGGATCGTGGGCGTGCTGTTCCAGATGCGTCACCTGGTACTCGGGCGCCAGCGCCGCGAACAACTTGCCGTAGGTGCCCGAAGGAAAGCCATTGGCGTGGGCGAAAAATATCTGTTGCGACATACCGGCAAATCCATGAGCGAAAACAAGGGTTGATTGTCCGTAAGACGCGAGGCGGCGGCAATGACTGTAAGTGCCAGGAATGATGACAGTCCGGTCAGGGGCATGAGCATTCAGACATCGCCGAACCCTGTGGCGAGCGAGCTTGCTCGCGTTCGGCTGCGCAGCAGGCGCAAAACCGGTGCACGCCGCGAGAGGCGTGCCGGCAAGGGCTGCTGCCGCAGCCAACGGGAGCAAGCTCCCTCGCCACAGGTAATCATCGGGCCGGAAGATGTGGTTCGCTCGACAATCAGCGGGCCGGTGGATTCTCGCCCAACGGCACGACCGCCATGGTCAACCGCGACACGCAACTGGCCTTGCCCTCGTCACTGCTCAAACGGATATCCCAGACATGAGTCGTGCGCCCAATGTGAATCGGCTTGGCCACTGCCGTCACTCGCCCGCTGCGCAATCCGCGCAAGTGATTGGCGTTGATTTCCAGACCCACGCAATAGAATTTGCTGGCATCGATGCACAGGTAACTGGCCATGGAACCGACCGTCTCGGCCAGCACCACCGACGCGCCGCCGTGCAGCAAACCGTAAGGCTGGTGGGTGCGGTGGTCGATGACCATGCTCGCGGTCAGGGACTCGTCATCAAAGGCTTCGAAGCGAATATCCAGCACTTCGCCAATGGTGTTTTTCTGGATTGCGTTCAACTGCTCGACGTCGGGAATGGTACGCCACAGACTCATCTTGCTTTCCTTTGTTGGTTTTATTCGTGGCTCAATCCTGCCACAGCACCGTCTCGCTGCGCTCGCTCCATTCTTCGAACCGAGCGCCGTAAGACGCTTCGATCACGTTGCGCTTGATCTTCAGGGTCGGTGTCAGGAAGCCGTTTTCCACCGCCCAACTGTCCTTGACCACCACCAACTGGCGCAAGCGTTCGTGTTTGTCGAGGCCGCCATTGACCTCCTCCAGCAGCTTTTCCAGGCTTGCATGCAACCCTGCCCGCGCCGTTCCCCCGGCGTCCTGCTGACCGACCGCCGAGAGCACGCACAGCCCCAGCGGCGCACTCAAGCCATCGCCGACCACGCACACCTGTTCGATCCGCGAATGCACCGCCAGCCGATTTTCGATCGGCGCCGGCGCGACGTATTTGCCTTTGCTGGTCTTGAAGATCTCCTTCAGTCGCCCGGTCAGGCGCAGGTTGCCTTCGGCATCTTGTTCGCCCTTGTCGCCGGTGCGCAGGAAGCCGTCCTCGGTGATGGTTTCTGCGGTTTTCTCGGGCTCCTTGAAATAGCCAAGCATGGTCGCACCGCTGCGCACCATGACTTCGCCCGAATCGGCGATCCGCACTTCAACCTCCGGGCAAGGCTTGCCGATCCAGCCGGGTTTGTTCTCGCCGGGCCGGCCGATGTGGGAGTAACCGCAGCTTTCGGTCATGCCGTAGACCTCCAGCACATCCAGTCCAAGCTTGCGGTACCACAACAGCAAGGTCTGCGGCACAGGCGCGGCGCCGGACAACGCCACGCGCAACGCATCCAGCCCCAACCCGACGAGCACTTTGTGCCCGACCCGTTTGCCGATAAAGGGCAGGCCGAGCAGGAAGTCGAGGCGTTTTGCCGCAATCTTGCTGTACACGCCCATCTGGAATTTGGTCCAGATCCGCGGGACGCCGAACAACGCGGTCGGCCGCGCGCGCTGCAAATCGGTGAGAAAGGTGTCGAGGCTTTCGGCAAAGAACACGGTTTGCCCGGTGTAGATCGACGCCAGCTCGACGAACATCCGCTCGGCGACATGGCACAGCGGCAGGTAAGACAGCAGTCGATCCGACTCGTTGAGGCCAAACAGCTGAGTGCCGCGCGTGGTGGCAAAGCCCAGATTGCCGAAGCTATGCATCACGCCTTTGGGCACCCCGGTGGTGCCGGAGGTGTAAATGATGGTCGCCAACTGGTCGGCGGACGGCTTGGGATCGTCCTGGATCGGTGAGCTCTTTTGCAGATCGGCCCAGCTGTAGTCGAAAGTACCCGGCGGATGCAATGGCAGGCTGATGGTCGGCAGATCGGGGCTGACCCCGCGAGACATGCCTGGCCAGTCATCGAGCTTGCCGATGAACGCCAGCGCCGCTTCCGAGTGTTCGAGCACTTGCGCCACCGACTCGGCGGTGAGGTTGGGGTATAACGGCACCGAAACGTGCCCGGCCATCCAGATTGCCAGGTCGGCGATGATCCAGTGCGCGCAGTTTTTCGAAATCAGGGCGATGTGGCTGCCTTGGGGCAGTTCGCGTGCGCGCAGCCAATGCGCGGCGCAGCGAGCCTGATGGCCGACGTCGGCCCAGGTCAGGGTCTCGACGTGTCCGCCGCCGGTAGGTTGGACCAGAAAACGCTGGCGGGGATGACGGGCTTCACGCTCGTAAAAGACGTCCAGCGGCAAACGAAAAGCAGCAGACATGCGACTCGCTCCTTTATTTTTGGTCTGGAGCAAGCGTAGTCAACCAAGCGGTTGCTTGGTTGACTATTTCACACAAAATCCCGGAACACCGCCGCCCCCTGTAGGCGCGAGGCTTGCACGCGAAGGGCTTTCAACGACGGCAACAGCTTCGCGGACAAGCCT
>NZ_JASCOM010000012.1:0-70269 GCF_029959925.1 Pseudomonas sp. PS02303 | reverse complement strand
CATCCAGCCTCTGTTTGACTGAAAGACCGCTATCGCGAGCAGGCTCACTCCCACATTAGAGCGGGTGCAGGCGGATATGGTTGTCGGGAGCCACTTGCGCCGCAACGGAGTCATAGCCGGCCAATGTCGCATGCACCGTCTGAATCGGATGGTCATGAGTCGAGGTAATGATCACAAGATCCGCCCCTGCCGCCTCCGCCGCCAGAATGCCCACGGCGGCATCTTCAAAGATCAGACAGTCAGTCACCTCGACTTCCAGCCGTTGAGCCGCCAGCCGGTAGCCCGCAGGATCCGGTTTTCCGGCACTGACATCTTCGGCCGTGATCATGACATCAGGCTCGGGAATCCCTGCTGCCGCCATCCGCCGCAACGCCAGCGCCTTCGGTGCAGAGGTGACGATCGCCCATTGCCTGGCTGGCAAAGACCTGAGGAAGTTCGCCGCGCCGGACACCTCGACAATTCCTTCCACGTCTTCGATTTCCGCTTGGGTAATCCAGTTGGCTTCTGCCTCAGCATCCACCCCAGGCAACGCCAGACGGTTGATGGTGTCGATGGCGCGGGCGCCGTGAATGGTCGGCAGGAAGGACTCGACATCCACGCCGTGGCGCAGGGCCCAGGTGGTCCAGATCCGCTCGGCGGCGGCGATGGAGTTGAGGACAGTGCCGTCCATATCGAACAGGAACGCGCGATACGGCGTACTAAAAACGGATTCGTGTGCAGACAAGGATGAGCTTCCTTCGTGTGTCAGGCAGGTCCGTTAATGTACACGACCTACAGAAGCTTTCGCGACTTGAGGGCCCCCGCGACACAATCCAGCAGTTGCCCCAACGCCCAGGGTTTCTTGATGAACGACACCGCATGCCGCACCCCGGAGGATTCGGGGGTTTCAAAACCGGACATGATCATGATCGGCTTTTCGGGCCAGCGATCGCCGAACTGATTGGCCAGGTCCGCACCGTTGAGCTTGCCGGGCATGGTGATGTCCGTGAGCAACAGACCGACCTCGTTGGCGTGTTGTTCCAGGTATTCCGATGCGGCATCCGCGCTGACCTGTGGATGAACGACAAAGCCTTCGTCCTGAAGAATTTCACAGAGAAATTCCAGTATCAGCGGGTCATCTTCAACCACCAGAATCAACCCGCCAGGAAGTTGCTCGCCCGCCGTCGGTATTGGACACATGACTTTGCCACTCCCTGATCGCATAAATGATTTCGCGGGCTCAAATCCGCGGCCTACAGGTATGAGCAGCGGACTCGGCAGAAATTCATTTTTGATACAGGAAGGTGACGAAATCAGGCGTCCTGCAGAATCAGGTCGGCGCCTACAAAGAATGAGCGCATGTTAAATTTGCGCCTTCTTAATTGGCAGACTCGTTGTCCATGTCCGAAAAAATCGCTTCAAACATCTGGACCTGGTACGGCCAGGATGAGTACCGATGCATCATCCTTGTCGGTGAACTTTGCTCGGCACTGGAGTTTTTAGCCCTTGAGGCGGCGGCACAGGAGCGTGAGATCAGTTGCTGTCTCGAGTGCAGTTTTGACGATGATGTCACCCAGTATATCGACGCTTTTCTTCGGGTTTACGCAGGGCCGCTGACGCCCGAATTACGTCAGGGACTGGAAGCCTTGCAAGCTCGCTACTATCACTTGAGTGATGCTGCGCTGCTGTACCGCGAAGGCGAACGGTTCACCCAGGAAGAATGGCAGGCAATGCGGGTTGGCGCGCGCCATGCTCTGGACATGATTGGCTGGGATGACGTCAAGGAACACATGGGTTCATTGACCGATGACTGTCACGCTCAGCTTAAAAAAAGGGGGGGACTGAAGACGCAAAACGACGACCACTTTTGACGCGGGCACTAAAAAATCCACTGAATCGTTTGCCGCCTCGAAACCCTCCATCAGCTCAATTGTGGTTAAAATGCCGCCCCCTCAAACTGCTGGCCCCTGCCCGATGAACGCTGACGCTCTCTCCACCCTTCACGACCATTTGCTGACCGCCCTGGCCGATGCTCCCGCGGAAACCCGCCGGCTGTTCCATGGCCGGGGCCGGTGCTGGCCCGGGCTGGAGCAATTGACCGTCGACTGGCTGCAAGGGGTGGTGCTGGTGTCGCTGTTCAAGGAGCCTGAAGCGGCGCAGCTGGAAGATTTGAAGCAGATGCTGATGGCGATCACTGAATCGGCGCAGTGGCAACAATCAGGGGCGCACACCCTGTTGCTGCAACACCGCTACCTGCTGCAAAGCACCACCGAATGGCTGCTTGGGGAAGCGATCGAGGAATTGATCATCACCGAGGGTGGCCTGCGTTATCGGGTGGACCTGGGCCGCAAGCAGAACACCGGGTTGTTCCTCGACATGCGCTACGGCCGCGACTGGGTGCGGGCCAATGCCGCAGGCAAGCGCGTGTTGAATCTGTTCGCCTACACCTGCGGCTTTTCGGTCGCCGCCATCGAGGGAGGCGCCGAACACGTGGTCAACCTGGACATGTCGAGCCCGGCGCTGAACCGTGGTCGCGACAACCATCGGCTCAATGGCCATGACATGAGCAAGGTGAGTTTTCTCGGCCACGACTTGTTCAAGTCCTGGGGCAAGGTGATCGGCAAGGGCCCTTACGACCTGGTCATCATCGATCCACCGTCCTTTCAGAAAGGCAGTTTCCTGCTGACCAAGGATTACCAGCGCGTGCTGCGTCGGCTGCCGGAGTTACTCAGCCCCGAAGGGACGGTGCTGGCGTGCATGAACGATCCGGCGTTCGGCGCGGACTTCCTGATCGATGGCGTGATGCGTGAAGCGCCGGGCTTGCGGTTCGAGCGGCGGCTGGAGAATCCGCCGGAGTTTCCGGATGCTGATGTTGAATGCGGGTTGAAGGCGTTGGTGTTCACACTGAAGGACTGAGTGCTGCTGACTGTGGGAGCGACGATTCGACTTGCTCGCGATGGCGGTGGGTCAGTCGATATCTGTGTTGAATAATAAATCGCTATTGCGAGCAGGCTCGCTCCCACAGGGGGGCTGGTGTGAGGCTACTGCTTGGGTCAACGCGGCTGCAACACCAGCGCAAACAGCTCGCCGTGACCGTTCACATTGAGCTTGTGATAGAGGTTGCGTCGATGCACTTTCACCGTCTCCGGCGAGATGCCCATTTGCTGGGCAATGGCTTTGCTGGAGAAGCCTTGGAGAATCAGTCGAGCCGTTTCGACTTCGCGTACTGACAATCGCGCATCGAAGCGATCCAGCAAGGTGTCCAGATCGCCGGCCACGGCCTCGGCAGTCGTACCTTGCGGCGGCATCAATTGCTGGTGCCGGCGCATGGCGGACAGCACCCAATCGCGCACGCACAGCAACCGCCCTTGCTCTTCAAGCGTGAACCGCGTCGAGCGACCCAGCGATAAGCCGAGCACGGCGCCGTCGATGTTGACCATGAACTGCAACTCGTCACCGCCGACCACCGAGCGGAAGTAGCTCAGGTAATACTCGCTCTGCTGAAACTGGTCGGGAGCCACCGAGTCGAGGCTGTGCAGGCCATCGGCAATGCCCGCGCAAGTCGCTTGGTAAAACGGATCGAGCAGGTACATGCCGGCGCTGTAGTCCGCCAGTTCTTCGTGTTCGGTGGCACCACCTTTTGAGTCGAAGTCGATCAGCAAGCGGGGCACTCGCCCCTCCCGCATCACCGCCACCAGTGCGTTGTCCAGCGGCACCAGCAGCCGCAGCGTGTCGACCAGCGCGCGCCAGAAACCGTCCTGACCCAACGCGTCAAATACCCGCGCCAGCCCTTGGTGCACCGGCAACTCTTTCAACAACGCGTCCACGCACTACCCCTTTCGAGTAACCCATGATGGGAATGGGTGTGTACCCCGCCTGCCGATACGCTGCAAGCACCTGTTCATCACCGGCCTGCAGCAGGCCAGGAGTGCCGCATCATGAGTCGTCGCCGTCAACAGATCAATCTTGGACTGAGCGCCTGTATGTGCGTTTCGCTGTCGGCGGTCGCTGCCGAGGGGCCCACGGTTCATGTCTACAACTGGTATGACTACATCGGCCCCACCACCCTGCACGACTTCAAGCGCGACACCGGAATCGAGCCGGTTTACGACACCTTTGACAGTGCCGAAGTGCTGGAAGGCAAACTGCTCACCAGCCGCAGCGGGTACGACGTGGTGGTGGCGAGTAACTTCAGCCTGCCGACCCTGATCAAGGCCGGCGCCCTGGCACCACTGCCTCGCGCACAGATGCCGGATTTCAAGAACATGGACACCGAGCTGCTGGCGAAACTGGCCAACAACGATCCGGGCAACCAGTACGCCGTGCCGTACCTGTGGGGCACCAACGGCATCGGCTACAACATCGACAAGGTCCGTGCCGCACTGGGTGACAAGGCGCCGGTGGATTCCTGGGACCTGGTGTTCAACGAAGAGAACCTGGCCAAACTCGGCCAGTGCGGGGTGGCGATGCTCGACTCGCCGTCGGAGATGTTGCCGGTCGCCCTGCACTACCTGGGCTTGCCGCCGAATAGCACCAGCCCCGAGGACTACAAAAAGGCCGAAGCACTGCTGCTCAAGCTGCGTCCGCACATCGCCTACTTCAACTCGTCGAAGTTCATCAGCGACCTGGCCAACGGCAACATTTGTGTGGCAGTGGGCTGGTCCGGCGCGATGCTCGAAGCCAAGACCAACGCCGAGCAGGCCAAGAATGGCGTGAAGATCGCTTATAGCCTGCCGAAGGAAGGTGCGCCGGTCTGGTTCGACACGCTGGTGTTGCTCAAGGACGCACCGCATCCAGAGCAAGGCCTGGCCTTCATCGACTACCTCATGCGCCCCGAAATCATCGCCCCGGTCAGCGATCACCTGTCCTACCCCAACGGCAACCGCAGCGCGACACCGCTGGTGGCTGAATCGACCCGCAACAACCCCGCTGTTTATCCGTCGGCCGAAGCACTGGCCACGTTATTCACCCTTCAACCGTTGCCGCCGGCCATCGAGCGGGTGCGCACACGGATCTGGAGCAAGGTGAAGAACGGGCAGTAATTCAGGCTGCTACAGGGATCGCATCAGCCACGCATTTTTTGAATAAATTGAAGATGAGAGAACCGATGAAACCACGTGCCCGCGACTTGAACATCCAGTTCGGCCAACTGCAACCCGGCCCCCTCAACGCCATCACCGATGTGCCCGGCGTGCGCGTCGGCCACAGCGATGTCCGCGGACGGACCGCCAATGGCCGCGACATCTGCACCGGCGTGACCCTGATCGAACCGCGTGCCGGGTCCACCAATCAGCAACCGTGTTTTGCCGGCGTCCATGTGCTCAACGGCAACGGTGACGCCACGGGTCTTGAGTGGATTCGTGAAGCCGGCTTGCTGACCAGCCCGATCGCCTTCACCAACACCCACAGCCTGGGCGTGGTGCGTGATGCGCTGATTGCCCTGGATCGTCAGGCTCAGCCCGATGACGGACGACTTTACTGGAACATGCCGGTGGTGCTGGAGACCTTCGACGGCCTGCTCAGCGACATCAACGGTTTTCATGTGAAGCCTGAACATGTGGCCGAGGCCCAGCGCAATGCCGTCGGCGGACCGGTGACGGAAGGCGCGGTGGGCGGTGGCAGCGGGATGATCTGTCACGAATTCAAGGGGGGCATCGGCACGTCTTCGCGCCAATTGAGCAAGGCGCAGGGAGGCTGGACCGTCGGTGCGATCGTCCAGGCCAACCATGGCATTCG
Source organism: Pseudomonas sp. PS02303 (assembly GCF_029959925.1). Lineage (NCBI taxonomy): Bacteria > Pseudomonadati > Pseudomonadota > Gammaproteobacteria > Pseudomonadales > Pseudomonadaceae > Pseudomonas > Pseudomonas sp. PS02303. The sequence continues at coordinate 64,554 of NZ_JASCOM010000012.1, read as the reverse complement.
CAATGAACTGCGCGTCGACGGTTACCCGGTCGGTCGCTATATGGAACAGGCTGACTCACCGTTCCTCAGGGCATCGCTGCCTTATCCGGGCATGGGCTCGATCGTCGTTTGCCTGGCCACCGATGCGCCGCTGCTGCCGCATCAATGCACGCGCCTCGCACAGCGCGCCAGCCTCGGGCTTGCCCGCACCGGCGGCGGCAACGAAGACCACAGCGGCGACATTTTCATCGCCTTCGCCACCGGCAACCAACACGTGCCACCGGCCGCTTATGAAGGCAAAGGTGCACCCACCTGCAACAACCTGAGCATGGTCAACAACGACCACATCAGTGAGTTGTTTTTGGCCGCGACTGAAGCGGTGGAGGAAGCGATCATCAACGCCGTGCTGGCGGCTGAAACGACGGAAGGTAACGGCCACACCGTGCCGGGGCTGGACGCGAAAACACTGCTCAAGGCCTTGCGTCAGGCGGGTTGGCCGGGGGAAACAGTCGGGATCTGAATACGTTTTAACGAAGACGCCCGATGCAGTGCATCGGGCGGCTATCGCTTATTTTTCCAGGATCAACAGCGGCGTGTCTTTTTTCACCAGGTACGTCGCCAGCTCCGAAGCTTTGCCGTCACCGACGTTCTTCGCGACATGCGCAGTGCCTGCGGGGATGTACAAGGAGTCACCGGCCTTGAGCGTGACGGGCGCCCGCCCTTCGAGTTGATACTCAAACGTGCCCGAGATGACGTAAGCGACCTCCACCCCAGGATGAGAATGCTTGGGGGAAGTGACGCCCGGGTCGAAATCGACACGCACCTGAATCACCTCACCCTTGGAAATATCGAGGTCCTGGCGCACCAGGTCCGTGCGGTGCAGGCCTGTCTGCCAGCTTTTTGCCGGAGTGGCTTGCGCCGGCGCTTTGGCTTCTTCAGCCGCGAAAGCGTTGAGTGATACGGCGGCAGCCAGGGCGATGCCGAGCAGGCCTGCGGTGTGACGGGAGTTGATACGGGACATCGCAATTCTCCAATGAATGCCGCGGTTGCGGTGGCTTCATTACGAGGTCGCGGTGTATCGCGCAAGTGTCGAGAACAGCATGGTTTTGTATGCCCAGGTAACTACCGGCGCCGGGGATACGTTCGGATACAACCGCAGATGCGTGTCAGTGCGCAACGCCGAATCTGGTCACGATGTCTTCTGGCTTGAGCTGTCGCCCGTCCATTGAAACCAACTGCAATTTCTGGATTGGCTGACGATCCTGTGCGTCGACCATGACGGATCCCGCTTCGCCGGGTTCGTACAAAAACTCGTTGCCCCACTGCGACAAGGCAATCAGGACGGTTTGCAAGGCCCTGCCCTTTTCAGTCAGCACGTACTCCTTGTAGATGCTTCCATCAGCCGCCGGCTCCATCCGCATCACACCTTCTGCCACCAGGCCTTTGAGGCGGGTGCTCAGAATGTTTTTCGCGACATTCAGGCTTTTCTGAAAATCGCTGAAGCGCCGCGTACCAGAAAGCGCATCACGAATGATCAGCAAGGACCACCAATCGCCAATGAGGTCCAGGGATCGAGCGACCGGACACGGACTGCCCTGCAAGCTTTTGCGCTTCACGTAAACGAACCTCCACCAAAAGGGTGCCAACGCTGACGATAATTCGGTCAGATGGCAGGTGGTTGCATAATACAACCCATACTGGTAAAAATCACTTCCATTGGTTTCATAATGAAACCGACAACCCGATTTCGAGTGATTCCCTGTGCCAGACGCACAGTGATTTCGCCCTCAATGGTTGCATGATAAAACCGTAGGAGATTCCCAATGAAACTGGCTGGAAAAACTGCATTTATCACCGGCGGCAACAGCGGCCTGGGCCTGGCCACCGCCAGACTGTTTATCGCTGAAGGCGCAAAAGTGGCGATCACCGGTCGCAGTCAAAAAACCCTGGATGAAGCCCGGGAGGCGCTGGGGCCAAACCTGCTGGCGATCCAGGCGGACCTGACCGACGTGAAAGAGATCGAGCGCGCCGTATCAGAAGCCGTCGCAGCATTCGGCAAGCTGGACATCGTGTTCGCCAATGCCGGTATCGCCGGACAGACCCCGGTTGGCGGCACTTCGCTGGAAACCTTCCAGACCATTATCCAGACCAACCTCACCGGCACGTTTTTCACCGTACAGGCAGCCGAACCGCACCTCAATCCGGGTGCTTCGATCATTTTGAACGGGTCGGTGCACGCTGTGATGGGATGGCCGGGGTACAGCGCCTACGCAGCAAGCAAGGGCGCCGTTCGTTCTATGACACGGGTGATGGCCGCAGAATTTGCGCCGCGCGGCATTCGCGTCAACCAGATTACCCCCGGAGCTGCACGCACACCGGTCTGGAACCCCCACACGGTGAAAGTGGGAATGGATGCGCTGGAGGAGAAACTGAACACCACGATCCCGCTCGGTCGCATTGGCGAAGCGGAAGAAGTGGCCACCGTCGCCTTGTTCCTCGCCTCCAGCGACTCTTCGAATGTCGTCGGTGCGGAGATTGTTGTCGACGGCGGTGCAACCAGTTCGCCATTGGGCGCACCGGCTCACCGAAAAAGCTGGCAGGCGTAACGGGTTTGTATCGGCGTGTATGTTCGCTGACGATCTTACACAGCGATACACAACCAGCGGATCAGGACACATAGGCACTACATAAAGGTGGAAAAGTGGGGGCTTCTCCCGTTCGTCCGTAACGCGGCGACATAAACGGTGAGGCCCCCAACCCTTTAGCAGGAACCCGTCATGATCAATGAAATCGACACCGTGCTGTATACCGGAAAGACCCACACCACTGGCGGCCGCGACGGCGAATCGAAGAGTTCGGATGGACGTCTGGACATCAAGCTTTCCCCGCCAGGCTCTTCAGGGGCTGGGACCAATCCCGAACAGCTATTGGCTGCAGGCTGGTCGGCCTGTTTCATCGGCGCGATCGGTAAAGCGGCTGCCGCGCTGAAGGTGACCTTGCCGAGCGGCGTCGCCGTTGATGCCGAAGTGGATCTGGGCAAGACCGACAACGCCTTTTTCCTCCAGGCACGCCTCAATGTCAGCCTTCCTGGTCTCGATCCTGTTGTCGCACGGGCGTTAGTAGATGCCGCCCATCAAACCTGCCCGTACTCCAAAGCGACCCGTGGCAACATCGACGTCACGCTTAATCTGGTTTAAACCGGGCCCATAATGCGGCCTGCCATCCCGGCAGGCTGTACCGAGTTTTTCCCCATAGCATTTATCCATCCTGCCGCCGTTGATCAAGGACGAAATCGGTCTAAAAAGTCCGGTTTGCGTTTCGTAGCCTTTGCTATTCTAAAACCTGTAGGTGAAGACGCAGACTGATGCGCAAGAGGATAGCGAGGAAGCGTGGGGCGCGCTCCTAAGGGTACACGGTTAGAAAGATTCTCCGAGTTGAGATCCAGCCCTTATGCCGTGTGAAGCAGGACAGCACAAAACTGTTCTGTCAGAAGCCTGATAAACCTTGTAAGCCAGAGACCAGCGCTGGCCACCTACTCTATTTCGAAGCCCGCCTTGTGCGGGCTTTTTCGTTGTGTGCAGGACCGGCAGCCAATGCCACCCCCCTCAATCCAACCGTTCGTCGCCAAGCAGGCCTTTCCCCTATTGACTTCAATTGGCGACTGCGCGAATACTATTTACATCGCATACGATACAAACGTATACGCCATACAAACAAACCTAGTACACCTTTGAGGATTCATCCCATGAGCAAGATCGAAAAAGTCCTGGCCTCCGGCAAAACCCACACCACCATGAGCAGCACCGGTACCACTTCGCGCGGCCATAACGGCAGCCTCGACATCGTGCTTTCGTCACCTGGCAGCGACAAGCCCGTTCATGAATTCAAAGGCACTCAGCCACACCCGAAAGCCGAGCAACTGTTTGCCGGTGCCTGGTCGGCCTGCTACATCGCCGCCGTCGGTCTGGCTGCCAAACAGCGCAACGTTGAGCTTCCCTCCGATGTGTCCGTCGATATCGAAGTCGACCTTGGCCAGACCGGCGACGCTTACTTCCTCCAGGCACGCCTGACGCTGCGCGCTCCAGGTCTGGATCAGGCCGTCGCGACAGAAATCGCCCACGCCGCAGACCAGATCTGCCCGTACTCCAAAGCAACACGCGGCAACATTGACGTGGCCCTGAACGTAGTCACGGCTTGATACACAGCGGCGCTTTGACATCATTTGGCTTTCAAGAAATTTCATATATATCGCATGCGATCAAAGCGCACACGAAAACAAACTCATTAAAACATTCAGGTAATCATCCATGAGCAAGATCGAAAAAGTACTGGCCACCGGCAAAACCCACACCACCGCCAGCAGCACCGGTAACACCTCGCGTGGTCATAACGGCAGCCTCGACATCGCCCTCTCGTCGCCCGGCAGCACCCAGCCTGCGCACGTGTTCGCCGCCACCCAGCCGCACCCGGCCGCCGAGCAATTGTTCGCCGGCGCATGGTCGGCCTGCTACACCGCCGCTGTCGGGCTGGTGGCCAATGACCTGAACGTTGTGCTGCCGGCGGACATGTCTGTCGACATCGAAGTCGACGTCGGCCAGACCGGTGCGGATTACTTCCTTCAAGCTCGATTGACCCTGCGCGTGCCCGGCCTGGCGGAGGACGTTGCAAAGACCCTGGCACACACCGCCGACCAGATCTGCCCGTACTCGAAGGCGACCCGTGGCAACATCGACGTGGACTTGAAAGTCCTCACGGCGTGATGCACCGCACGGCGGGTTCGACGTTACCCTGCACGTCGACCCGCCGGAAGGCAGCAACGAAGTTCTCGGACGCGACCTGTCTGATGCAGAATGAGTTCACGCCACTGCAGACCTCCATCGAGCGCCTGCGCAACAACCTGATCACATCAATGAACACTGAGGAGTAAGCGATGACCACGCACACTGAAACCGCAATCCTGGCCGGCGGCTGCTTCTGGGGCATGCAGGATCTGATAAGGAAACAGAAAGGCGTGCTGTCGACTCGAGTCGGCTACTCCGGCGGCGACGTGCCCAATGCAACGTATCGCAACCACGGCACCCATGCCGAAGCAATCGAGATCGAGTTTGACCCGGCCATTACCAGCTACCGCCAGATCCTTGAGTTTTTCTTCCAGATTCACGATCCGTCGACCGCCAATCGTCAGGGTAACGACATCGGTCTCAGCTACCGTTCGGCGATTTTTTATCTGAATGAAGAACAGAAGGCAGTGGCCGAGGACACCGTGGCCGATGTGAATGCATCCGGTCTCTGGCCCGGCAAGGCGGTCACCGAAATCGCCCCCGCCGGCCCGTTCTGGGAGGCAGAGCCGGAGCATCAGGACTACCTCGAACGGCTGCCGACCGGTTACACCTGCCATTTCATTCGGCCGAACTGGAAACTGCCCAAGCGCGCATGACGCGGTACACCCTGGGTTCCGGCAGCGGCGTCCAGGCACCGTGGCATCAGGTATTGGCCTCGCAGGGCAGGCTAAACAGCACGCCGACCGACGTCAGTCTCAATATCCTTGTGGGAGCGAGCTTGCTCCCACAGGGTTTGCGTTTAAAGGATTCAGGCGTCTTGCTGCACCACGCCGCGTTCTTCCAGCAAGCGCACAAACATGGTCAGGCTTTGCGACACCGTCCCTCTGCGCCACACCAGCCAGGTGCGCAAAAACCGGAAGGCTGGCGACAACGGCCAGACACTCACCGTGGTGCAGCCCGGCATGCTTTCGAGCATGCTGCGCGGCATCAGCGCCAGGCCGGCTCCGGCGCTGACGCAGGCCAGCATGCCGTGATAGGACTCCATTTCGAAGATTTTCCCGGGCACTGCCGAGTCCTTGGCGAACCAGCTTTCGAAGTGGTGACGGTAGGAGCAATTGGAGCGAAACGCATAGATGTTTTCGCCGTTGACCTCCCGCGCGCGGTGGATCGGGGCATGGTTGAGCGGCGCGATCAGCACCATTTCTTCCTCGTATGCCGGCACGCCTTCCAGTGCCGGGTGCAGCACCGGGCCGTCGACAAACGCAGCGGCCAGTCGGCCCGACAGCACACCGTCGATCATGGTCCCGGACGGTCCGGTGGACAGGTCCAGCTCGACCTTGGCGTGCTTCTGGTTATACGCGGCCAACAGCTCGGGGATGCGCACCGCCGCCGTGCTTTCCAGCGACCCAAGCGCAAAGGTGCCTTGGGGTTCTTCACCGGCCACCGTCGCCCGGGCTTCCTGCACCAAGTCGAGAATGCGTCGGGCGTAATCGAGAAAACTCCAGCCGGCGGGCGACAGGCGCAGACGGCTTTTCTCGCGGATAAACAGGTCCACGCCCAAGTCCTGCTCCAGTTGCTTGATCCGTGTCGTCAGGTTCGACGGCACGCGATGGATGTGTTGGGCGGCCACGCTGATGCTGCCGTGCTCGGCCACTGCCTTGAAAATTTCCAGCTGAACCAGATCCACAGTCATTCTCCAAACGTGAACGATATGCTCAGCATTATTCAGTTTCCAGAAAACTAACGCCACCGTAACCTGAGCGCATTCCCACCTAGCAGGACGGTGCCATGACTAACGTTTCCAGCCTCACCCACGCCATTTCGATCAACCCCGCCACCGGCGAGCAGATCGGCCACTACCCATTTGAATCCGCTTCGGCGCTGCAAGCCGCACTGTCCCGAGCCGCTGACGGATTCCGTGTCTGGCGCAGCACAGCGGTGGCGCAACGCTCACAGCTTTTGATCGCCCTGGCGCAAGCGTTACGCGGTAACGCCGCAGCGATGGCAAACATGATTACTCTGGAGATGGGCAAGCCGATTACCCAGGCCCGCGGTGAAATCGAAAAATGTGCCCAGCTCTGCGAGTGGTACGCCGAACACGGCCCGGCCATGCTGACCGCCGAGCCGACCCTGGTTGAAGGCGGCAAAGCACGCATCGAATATCGCCCGCTCGGCCCGATTCTCGCGGTGATGCCGTGGAATTTCCCGATCTGGCAGGTCCTGCGTGGCGCCGTACCCGCGCTGATCGCCGGCAACACCTACGTGCTCAAACATGCGCCAAACGTGATGGGCAGCGCTTACCTGCTGCAGGAAGCCTTCAAGCAAGCCGACTTCCCTGAAGGTGTGTTCGAGGTCATCAACGTCACGCCAGAGGGCGTCTCCACGGCGATCGCTGATCCTCGCATCGCAGCAGTGACCCTCACCGGCAGCGTGCGCGCCGGCATGGCCATCGGTGCGCAGGCCGGTGCAGCGTTGAAGAAATGCGTACTGGAACTGGGCGGTTCTGATCCTTTCATCGTGCTCGACGATGCCGACCTCGACGAAGCCGTCAAAGCCGCGGTGATTGGCCGTTATCAGAACACCGGGCAAGTCTGCGCGGCAGCCAAACGTTTGATCGTCGAACAAGGCATCGTCGAGGCGTTCACGCGCAAGTTCGTCGAAGCCACGAGCAAACTGGTGGTCGGCGACCCACTGGCCGCCGACACTTACATCGGCCCGATGGCTCGCTTCGATCTGCGTGATGAACTGGATCAACAGGTGCGCGACACCCTGGAAGAAGGCGCGACATTGTTGCTGGGCGGCAAAAAGGCTGAAGGCCCGGGCAACTTCTACGAGCCTACGGTCTTCAAGGATGTCACCGACCAAATGACTTCGTTCAAGCAGGAACTGTTCGGCCCGGTCGCCTCGATCATCACCGCACGCGATGCCACCCATGCGCTGGAACTGGCCAATGACAGCGAATTCGGACTCGCCGCGACGATCTACACCGGCAACGTCGAACGTGCCCAGCAGATGGCCGGCGAACTGGAAACCGGTGGCGTGTTCATCAATGGCTACTGCGCAAGCGACCCGCGCGTCACCTTCGGCGGCGTGAAGAAAAGCGGTTTTGGCCGCGAGCTGTCGCACTTCGGCGTGCGCGAGTTTTGCAATGCGCAGACGGTTTGGCTGGATCGCCGCTGATCGTCTCCAGTGGCCCGGGAGTCTTTTCACGCCCGGGCCTCTGCGCTTTATTCGTTCAGAAAATAGACCTTGTCGTTAACCGACGATATCAATCAACTGCTCGCGCTGCGCACCGGTCAGCATCGGCCCGAAACCGGCCCCGGCGTTGTCCGCCATGTAGCGCGGGTTGCCGGTACCGGGAATCACGCAGGTCACCGCCGGATGCGACAGCAAGAACTTCAGCGCCATCTGCGGCCAACTGTTGACCCTCACGTCCGCCGCCCAGCGCGGCAAGGGTTTGTCCTTCAAGCGGCTGAGCAGGTTGCCGCCGCCGAACGGCCGATTGCAGATCACCGCCACGCCACGTTCGCGGCACAACGGCAGGATGCGTTTCTCGACGCCGCGGTCATCCAGCGCATAGTTGATCTGCAAGAAATCCAACGGCTCGGCCTTGAGTACCGCTTCCACCTCGTCATACGCCGACGCCGTGTAATGGGTGATGCCGATGTAGCGGATGCGCCCTTTTTCCTTCCATTTGCGCAAGGTCGGCAAATGGGTTTGCCAGTCCAGCAGGTTGTGGATCTGCATCAGGTCGATGCGATCGGTTTGCAGCAGTTTGAAGGACTGCTCCATCTGCGCGATGCCTTCTTCGCGGCCACGGGTCCAGACCTTGGTGGCCAGGAAAGCGGGTGAACGTGGCTCATGAATCGACAGCAACTCACCGGTCGTCTCTTCCGCCCGGCCGTACATCGGCGAGCTGTCGATTACCTTTCCGCCCTTCTCGAACAATGCGCGCAGAACGGCGGGCAACTGCTTGTAGGCGGGGCTCGAAGGCCCGACATCAAACCCGCGATAGGTGCCCAACCCGACAAGGGGCAATGGCTCGGAGCTGGAAGGAATGGCGCGGGTCAGCATGTTCTTGCCTCCTGTGTCCTTCGACGGCGTGGTTGCAGCGAAGGCCGGGCCGAAGGTGAAAACCGCCGAAGCACCGGCAGCCAGCGTGAGTATTTGGCGACGTGTGTATTCATCAGTGTGGCTCATGGAATGACCCTTCCACCTTTTTGCTTTCAACCTGTTTTTCCTGATGCCTGGCCAGCCACAGGCATAACCAGCCCCACAGTCCGGCAAACGGCACGATCACCAGCGCCACCAGACCAAAACCGGCGCCCAATGCCGTCAGACCGACCGACAACCAGCCACTGGCGGCGTCTCCGCCGCGATACACCAGGGTTTCGATCACATTCTTGGCCTTGTACTTTTCCTCGCGGCTGACCACTGTCCACAACACTTCACGCGCCGGCCGCACGATGGCGAACTCGACCGCACGACGCAGCCCCTGCGCCAGGGCGACGGTAGCGGGCACGGGCGCCAGCGCCATGGCGCTAAACGCCACGATGGTCGCCAGCGGCAATGCCACCAGCGCCCCGCCGACACCGACCAGCCGAATCAACGGCGCCGTCAGCAGCAGTTGAAAGATCAAGGTCAGCGCCGACACGATCAAATCGACCACGGCGAAGAATTGCGTCCGGCTGGCCACATCAGCATAGCTACCCGCCACAATCCGTCCCTGCTCGAAATACAACAAGGTTGCGGCGCTGGTGTGCAGCAACATGAACAACACCAGTCCCAGCAGATAAGGCGAACGCGTAATCAACGTGATCCCGGCCAGCATGCTGCCGCCCATGCGCCGATCCTCCATCAAGCGGCTGCCGGACTGCGATTGGGTGCGCGAGAGCAGCGCCCGATAGCAGCGCACCGCGACTTCCAGCAGCAACGCCGCCGCGACGGTCAACGCCACCGGGCCCAATCGCGTGGCCATGGTCGCGGCCAACAACGGCCCGATGAACGTGCCCAGGGTGCCCCCCGCCGCGATGAATCCGAACAGCCGCCGCCCTTGTTCACTGGAAAACCGGTCGACCAGCACGCTCCAGAAAATGCTGACGATGAACAGGTTGTAGATGCTGATCCAGACGAAAAACACCCGCCCGACGGCCACCGGCGCAATGCGATTGGCGATCAACACACCAAACACCAGCATCGACGCGGCGATCACGCGATAGATCAACGGCACGAACCGCGTGGCCGGCAGCCGCGACGCCAGCGCTCCGAACACCGGCACCATCAGCAACATCACCACGAACGTCGCCGTGAACAGCCACTGCAATTTGTCGGCACCGCCCTCAAGACCCAGGGCATCGCGCAACGGTCGCACCAGGTAATAACTGGCCAGCACGCAGAAATGGAACGCGAACCCCAGCATCAGGGCGGTTCTTTCGCCGGGCTGCACGTCGAGCCATCTTGCCGCGATGGGCATGGGCGCCCTCCTCTGTAGCCGGGCTCGGTTGTCCCTCGCTACCGATGAACTAAACTCTGGCTCCGATCCAGTGGATTGGGTTTCTCAGCCCAGAGCCGTCAATGTCGCCCACTAAAGTTAGTCGAATGCCACGAACCCTGGTGTTAATCGTCGTCATCCTGGCCGCGTTGTACCTGGCGCTCTGTGCAGCGCTGTTCGTGTTTCAGCGCGCGCTCATCTACTTCCCGCAGCCCAGCGCCATCGAGACGCCCGAAACGCTGCTCAAACTGACGGTGGACGATGCGGACGTGGCGGTGTCGATCAGGCCCCACGACGGGCCGAAGGCGTTGATCTATTTCGGCGGCAATGCCGAGGATGTTTCTCGCAACCTGCCAGGGTTCGCCCAGGCTTTCCCGGAGCATGCGATCTATTTGCTGCACTATCGAGGTTTCGGGGGAAGCTCCGGCTCGCCTTCGGAGGAGTCAATTCAGCGCGATGCCATGACCTTGTTTGACAAGGTCTACGATACTCATCCGCACATCGCCGTGGTCGGACGCAGCCTCGGTTCGGGGGTCGCCGTGCGCCTCGCCAGCCAGCGGCCGGCCTCGAGCCTGATCCTGATTACGCCCTACAACAGCCTGGAAGACCTCGCCGTGCGCCAGTTCCCATGGTTTCCGGTGAAGTGGTTGCTGCAGGAGCGCTTTGAATCTTGGAAGTACGCGGCGCACATCACGATACCGACGTTGCTGATCGCGGCGGAGCACGATGAAGTCATACCGCGTTCAAGCACCGAGCTGCTCTACACGCATTTCGCCAAAGGCGTGGCCACGCTGCGAGTCGTACCGGGGGTGGGCCACAATTCCATTTCCGAAAGTCCCGAATACCTGAAATTACTTGGCGATGCGCTGTGAACAACGCCTGTCTACGACCTGTAGCAGCTGCCCTGCTGGCTTCTCGAACCGGTGGATTTCGTATCGGATTGAAGCGCCAGACTCAGACCTTGTAGAAGTCGCGATACCACTGCGCAAATTGCCTCACGCCTTCTTCAACCTCCACCTGGGGCGAGAAACCGACCCAGTCTGCCAGCGCCGACACATCGGCCCATGTCTTGACGACATCGCCCGGCTGCATCGGCAAATAATTGCGCTGCGCTGTTATGCCCAGCGCCGCTTCCAGGCATTCGACAAAATCGAGCAACGCGACCGGTTTTCCACGCCCGATGTTGAAAATCCGGTTGACGCCGTTTGCCTCCTTGTCCGGGACCGGCGGCTTCGCAAGCAACCGGGCGATGCTTTCGACAATATCGTCGACATAGGTGAAATCACGCGCCATCTGGCCATGGTTGTAGATATCAATCGGCCGGCCCTTGAGCATCGCTTCGGTGAACGTGAACAGCGCCATGTCTGGACGTCCCCAAGGACCGTACACGGTAAAAAAACGCAGGCCGCTGGCACGAATCCCATAGAGATGGCAGTAGCTGTGGGCAAGCAATTCATTGGCGCGCTTGCTGGCAGCGTACAGCGACACCGGTTGATCGACCGGATCGTCGACGCTGAACGGGAGTTTGCTGTTGGCGCCATACACCGAACTGCTCGACGCATAGATCAAGTGCACAGGCCGGTAGTGCCGGCAGGCTTCGAGCACGTTCAGGAATCCCACCAGATTCGATTGCGCATACACATCCGGGTTATCCAGCGAATAACGAACCCCCGCTTGCGCCGCCAGATGCACGACCTCGGTGAACTTATTGTCTTCGAATAACGCCATCAAGGACGGCTTATCGACAATGTCCATCCTCTGAAAACGGAAACCTTGCAATTCGCTCAGTTGCTTGAGCCGGGCATGTTTCAATTCCACGCTGTAATACGCGTTGAGGTTGTCGATACCAACAACATCACGCCCTTCCAGGCACAATCGTTTGACCGTGTGATACCCGATGAAACCTGCCGCGCCAGTCACGAGAATAGTCATAATACCGCCCCGCTTGCCTAATCACAGGCAGTTAGTTATAGCGTTGCAATGACCGTGATTCCAAGTTTTATAACTGGCCCCATCAGGGTGGCATCCTTCCGGTTTGCCCGCCCCCCACGACGACTATTTATAGCTAAAAAAGTTTAATCCGTTCGACGGAAACTAAATCAGCTTTAAAAACAATCACTTGAACATTGCCGAATGCACTTTTGGATGAAAGGCATGTTTTTTGACAAGGAACGTTTGACAGCTTGTCGTGAGTGGTCAATAACTACACGGGTCTGATGAAACAGAATCCGAGTGCAGTTTGTTCGTTTATCGCTGCTTCTCAGACAACTTCTGAAGTCTTTGTTTTTTGCGGCCCCTTCGTATGGACCGTGCGGTAGCTTTGTCTCCGAATAATGACTCAAGCTATATATCCAACAGGCTGTCAGATATAGCGGACATTCATTATCACGCTGTTACGCCTATGTAACACCACCTGATTCATTATTGACACACGTCTTCGCCCCTCACATAAAAAAAACAACCCTGCCTGGCTTAATTACTTCTCGGGCCTCTATAGAGCCACTGCCTGCCTAAACTTTCGATATATACGGAGTTTACCAGCATGCCAGCAATCCGTTCCGAACGCTCTAACTGGTACCTTCTGCAGTGCAAGCCTCACCAGGATGAACGAGCCCACCTAAACCTGCTTCAACAAAACTATGTCGTATTTCACCCCCAACTGTTGAGTGAACGCCTGATTCGCGGCAAATATCAGAGGGTGCGCGAGTCCCTTTTTCCCGGGTATCTGTTTATCCATCTTGGCGGTAATGACAACTGGGCGCCCATACGTTCCACTCGGGGCGTCAGTCGTTTCGTCGAATTCAATCATGGTCCTGCGACGGTGGCTGAGAACGTCATCGAGCACCTGCGTGCACGCTGTTTCGAATCATCGGTATCCCCAGATACCCCGCCCCTTACGCCCGGCGACCACCTGCAAATTATCCGTGGACCACTGTCGACACTCGAGGGGATTTTTATCACTTCACATGGGGCTGAGCGCGTCATGATCCTGATGCAGTTTCTGAATCGGGACCAGGCGATCTGCATGCCCTTGAGTGACCTCGAACTTCAGCACCCGTCGTTTCAATCCAATATCTGACTGATCGCTTATTCCAGGAGCCAGGACATGGCCTTGAATTCACGCTGCCCTTTTGCACTGATCATGGCCTCTCTCTACCCTGGAATGGCCTGGAGTATTGATCCGGCACCTATTGATGTTTACGGGTTCGATTTCACACCTACCTTTCTGTTTTCAGAAAGCTATGACGATAACTTTCGAGAACTGGAGAACAACAAACGGTCCTCGATGATCACGAAGCTGGCGCCCTCTTTCGAACTCAAGGCCGAAGATCGCAACAGCGCTACCCGACTGACCTGGCAGCCCACCCGCTACATTTATCACGACGAGTCGGATGCCTCGAACACCGCACAACGGGTGCGGGCGGACAGCATCATGGAGTTCACCGACCGGCACCGTCTGAAGCTCGACGCCGAATACCGCAAGTGGGAGCGCACCGAGGACACGGCGGTCGACGGCATCAACGACAAGATCAATAACAAAAAAGTCGGCGGCCTCTATACCTATGGCGCCAGGAGCGCTGATAACCAGATCGATTTTGGCGCCAGTTACGCGGAACTTCGTTACGACAACGCCGACGGCATCAATGACGACAAAGAGCGCAATACCGCCGCCCTGACCAGTACCTGGTATCACCGCATCGGTAGCAATACCCGTGGCCTGCTCGAGTACGACCACACCAATTTTGACTACCAGGAACCCAACAGCCCGCGCAGCAGCAAATCCAACGCGGTACTCGCCGGTGCCGTCTGGGACATTACCGCAAAGACCACCGGTAAAGTCCGTGTCGGTTATGAGAAAAAGGACTTCGACAGCAGCGAATCCAAAGACCTCGACAACCCCACCTGGCAAGTGGACCTGCAATGGAAACCACGCACTTATTCGACATTCACCCTTGTGGCCCGCCAGGCTCTCGCCGAGGGCGACGACGGTGCCGATGCCGTCAAGTCCACCTTCACCCAGGTCGGTTGGCGCCATGGCTGGACCGAACGGATCACCACGATTGCACAGGCCGGGTACGGTCGTTATGTCTACGAAGGCGAAAGCCGAACCGACAATTATCAGGACTACAACCTGGCCGTGGTGTACGCGATGCGGCGCTGGCTGGACATCGAGCTCGGCTATCGATTCCGCGACAACGACTCTGATGCCGACGACCAAAGCTACACCCGCAACGTTGTTCAGATCAGCTTCAACGTCAGCCTTTAAGAGGGTTTCGACATGAACTCACGCACCCTGGGCTTATTGCTCGCACTGCTTGTGCTACCCGATACCTACGCCGCAGACCCTGATACCCAGTACAAACTGGCCGCTGGCGATGTCTTGCGCATCATCGTGTTCGGCGAGCCGGAGCTGAGCATTAAAAAAATCCGCCTCAGCGATGCCGGCACATTTTCCTATCCGTTCCTGGGTGAGATTTCCGCCAAGGGACTCACACCCGGCCAGGTCGAAAAGATCATCGTCGACGGACTCAAACAAGGCTATCTGAACGACCCGAAAGTCAGCTTGAGCCAGATCGAATACCGCTCGTTCTACATCAACGGCGAAGTGAAAAAACCCGGCAGCTATCCCTTCATACCCGGACTGACCCTGGAAAAAGCCATCGCTCTGGGCGGTGGACTGACCGAGCGAGCTTCCATCAAACGCGTGACCATCTTGCGCGGTGATGGCGGCCCGCCCCTCACTGATGAGGTCACGCGAAACACCACGATTGCCCCCGGCGACACCATTTCCATTGCACAAGGCTTTTTCTAATCATGGACAACAGCCCTAGCACCTACGTCGAACGTCCTCTGCAAACGCATCTGCATCAGCAGTACAGCGACGACAAGGACACCATTGATCTTCTCAAACTGTGGAGGGTGATCTGGCGCGCCAAATGGAGCATCGGATGGTTTGTCCTGCTGTGCGGTTTGCTGGCGGTCGTTGTGGTCTCGAACATCACCCCGCAATACGTCGGCAGCACCACCTTGCTGTTCAACGATAAAACCCCGCCGCTGATGTCCTTCCAGCAAGTCAAGGACTCAGGCAGCAACGCCACTGATTACTTGCAGACACAACAGGCGCTCCTGCAATCACGGGACCTTGCCGAACGAGCGGTGAAAAAACTCGAACTGACGACCAACCCGGTCACCGATCCGCGCCAGCAATCGAAGCCATGGTTCACGCCACGCCAATGGCTGGCCGACCTGAACCTTGATCAATGGATCCCGGGGCTGGGCGGCCTGTTGAAGCCGATGAAAGCTGAGCCAAGTGAAGATGATGTCTTCAATCAGGTCACGCAGAACCTCATGCTGCACACCAGCGTCAAGTTCGTCGGCAAGAGCCAACTGCTCGAAATCGAGGTCGAGCTGCCAGACCCTGTCCTGGCGGCAGCGGCGGCCAACGCGTTGGCCCATGGCTTTACCGACAGTCAGCTCGACACCAGCGAAAAGTCCTCGCAGACCACCACCGCGTGGATGAACACACGATTGGTCAAACTGCGCGACAACCTGCGTGTTGCCGAGAAAAAGCTTCAGGGCTACCGGGAGGAACAAGGCCTGGTCGATGTCGGCGGGGTTGCCACCATCAGCGCCAACGAACTGGAAATGACCGGCAATCGCATGGTCGACGCCCGCCGCAACCGCGCTGAAGCCGAGAGTGAATACCGCCAGGCGAAAGCCCTGAGCAACGGCGACCTGAGCCGACTCTCCAGCGTGCCGGCAGTCTTGAGTAACCCGCTGGTCCAGCAATTCCAGGCGGACCGAGCCAAGGCGCAAGCCAAGGTCGATGAGCTGTCAGGACGCTATGGCCCGAAACACCCGAGCCTGATTTCCGCGCAATCGGAATTGCGCGCCGCCACCACCAGCCTGCAATTGCAGGTGCAGCAAGTGGTCGCCGGGATCGAACGGCAATACCAGCTGGCCTCTGCCAGTGAAGCTTCGCTGCGCCAATCCTTCAACAGCAACAAGGCGCAGATCCAGGACATCGCCCGCAAGGAATTTCAGTTGCGCGAATTCCAGCGGGAAGTCGACAGCACCCGTGCACTGTATGAAACCTTCGTCACCCGCTTGAAAGAAACTGCGGCCACTGCCGACATGGACTCCACCAAAGTGCGCATCGTCGACCCGGCGATTGTGCCAGTGGAAGCGAGCAAGCCACGTAAAACATTGATTGTCGGGATCGTCGGGTTGGTGGCTGCAGTGATCGGCGTCGCGTTGGCGCTGCTCTTCGACAGCCTGAGTAACACCTTTAAAACCGACGAGACGATTGAAAGCACGCTTAACATTCCTCTGCTCAGCGTGGTGCCGCTGGTGATGAAGAAAAGTCGCCGGCAATTGGCGCGCTTGTTCGAAGACAACGACAACCCGCGCTTTTCCGAGACCATCCGCAATCTGCGCACCTGGCTGATGTTGCAAAGCAGTGAAATGCCGTCGCAGGTGGTACTCGTGACGTCGACCGTTGCCGGTGAGGGTAAAAGTACCATTGCCACCAACCTGGCCAGTTCCCTCACTTCGCTGGAGCGAGTGCTGCTGATCGATGCCGACATGCGCCAACCGACCCTTTCACTGAACTTCGATTTTCCGCCTGACAGCCCGGGACTGGCCAATGTCATTGCGGGCACCGCCAGGCTTGAAGACTGCATCGTTTCGGTGGGCAATCTGGACATGCTGCCTGCTGGCATGGTCATGCCGCCTTCGCGTGATCTGTTCACCGCGCCGCGCCTGCCTTCCCCTGCCGAATCGCTTAACCCGTCACGCCAGCCTCCACCGCAGGATCTGCTCAGTTCGCCGCGCATGGCGCGCATGCTTGAGGCGCTGAAGTCGCGTTACCGCCACATCATTATCGACTCACCGCCTGCGGAAATGATCAGCGATGCACTGTTGCTGGCCAAGCATTCGGATGCGGTGATCTATGTGGTCAAGGCCGACAGCACGCCGATCAGTCAGGTGCAGAAGGGCATTGCCATGTTGCAGCAAAGCCATGTGCCAGTATTTGGCACCGTGCTCAACCAGGTAGACCTGCGCAAGGCGCGCAAGTACGGCTACCACCATTCCAAGACGTTTTATAACTACGACTTCGCCCCCCGCTGACACCATAAAATCTGCGGCGAGGCCGAACGGGGCAAGCCCCCTCACCTCAGTCTTTCTGCCATCACCACACATTGCTTCACCTCTGCCGAGCTACGGAAAAGCCTGCGGGAGCCACGCCGTGCGCGCCCATCAGCGCTGATGCATTAATTCTGCCTTGAGGTTAAGCCCATGACTCCTCTCTATACCGCTCACATGACACACCGCCGAGGCCTGACGTTCTGGGGGCAGTGGTTGTGTGCACTGACGCTGGCGACTTCGCTGCTGATGCTGCTCGTGTATTGGCGCGTTGGCAGCCTCACCAGCGAATACCGCATCCTGATAGTTCTGACGGTGCTCGGCTCGGTGCCGATCTACAGCGTGATGCAGGTTTACCACAAGCGTCACGGCCTGGTGGTCGGGCTCGGCCGGTTGCTGGCCGGCTGGCTGATCCTGCTGGCCGTGCTGGCGGCCATTGCCTTCATCACCCAGACCAGCGCGATTTACTCGCGCCAGGTCATCATGGTCTGGGCGGTGCTGGGATTCGTCGCCCAGGCTGCGATGTTTCTGCCCCTGCATTACTTCGCCCGGTTGCACTCGCGGATGGTCTGCAACGAGCGTCGTGCGGTGATCATCGGCACCTGCCCGACCGCCCATGAACTGGCGAAAAAACTCTCCAGACCAAACCGTGCGCTGGTCATGGGTTTCATCGCCGCAGCCGACAACAGCGGCCCGGCCCCCAGCATCCTGCCGCTGCTCGGCCACGTCGATTCGATCCGCGAAATCATCACGCGCCTGGATGTGCGCCGCGTTTACATTGTCCTGCCGATGACGCATGCCGCCACCATCGAAGCGCTGTACATCGACCTGCTGGACATGAATGTCGACGTGGTCTGGATCCCGGATTTCGGCAGCATGGTATTGCTCAACCATTCGATCTCGGAAATCGAGCGCATGCCCGCCATTTACCTCAACGAAAGCCTGATCAGCTCCCATCCGGCCAGCCTGTTTTGCAAAGACCTGTTCGAACGCAGCCTGGCCGCCGTGGCCATTATTGTCCTCAGTCCGATGCTCTTGACGGTGGCGATCGCCGTCAAGCTGACTTCCGCCGGTCCCGTGCTGTTCAAGCAAAATCGCCATGGCTGCAACGGCGAAGTGATCAAGGTCTGGAAATTTCGTTCGATGCGCCTCCACGACGATAGCGAAGTGCACCAGGCCACCCGTGACGATGAACGCGTCACGCTGATCGGACGCTTTCTGCGCCGCAGTTCCATTGACGAGTTACCGCAGCTGTTCAACGTGTTGTTCGGGCAAATGGCCCTGGTCGGTCCTCGCCCGCATGCGGTCACCCACAACATTTACTACACCGGCAAAGTGCGCGCCTACATGGCCCGTCACCGCCTCAAACCGGGGATTACCGGATTGGCCCAGATCACCGGGCATCGAGGCGAAACCGAGACGGTGGAAAAGATGCAGCTGCGCGTCGCCCAGGACCTCAACTACATCAACCAATGGTCGCTGTGGCTGGACATCAAGATCCTCATCAAGACCCCCTTCACGCTGTTCTCGAAAAACATCTACTGACCCCTGCCCCCTCGTTGATCACTGTCACGCCGACCTGAGGTTTGATCATGAATGTGAGCGTATTTGGTATTGGTTACGTGGGCCTTGTCCAAGGCGCCGCGCTGGCGGAAGTGGGCCATAACGTCCTCTGTGTGGATGTCGACGCCGACAAGGTACAGGCGCTGAAGGACGGCACGCTGCCGCTCTACGAGCCGGGGCTGAAAAGCCTGGTCCACAGCAATTACCAAAGTGGCCGGCTGCAGTTCGGCACTGATCTCGCCAGCGCTGTCCACCATGGTGATGTGCTGTTGATTGCCGTGGGGACACCGCCGGATGAAGACGGGTCGGCAGACCTCAAACATGTATTGAGCGTTGCGCAAACCATCGCGCTGAACATGGACCGGCATCACATCATCGTCGATAAATCCACCGTCCCCGTCGGGACCGGTGACCGGGTTCGCGCGCACATCGAGCAGGTGCTGGCCGACACCGGTCGCTGCAATCTGACCTTCGACGTGGTCTCCAACCCCGAGTTTCTCAAGGAAGGCTGCGCGGTCGAGGATTGCATGCGCCCGGACCGGATCATCATCGGCACCGACAGCCAACACGCCGAGGAGGTCATGCGCGAACTGTATGAACCGTTCAATCGCAACCGCGAAAAGATCATCGTCATGGACCTGCGTAGCGCCGAACTGACCAAGTACGCCGCCAACAGCATGTTGGCAACAAAGATCAGTTTCATGAACGAAATGGCCTGCCTCGCCGAAAAACTGGGTGCCGATATCGAGATGGTCAGACACGGCATCGGCTCTGATCCGCGCATCGGTTATCAATTCATCTATCCGGGTGTGGGCTACGGCGGGTCGTGCTTTCCCAAGGACGTGAAGGCGCTGATACAGGCCGCCGCCAGCGTCGACATCGATGCTCGGGTACTCAAGGCCGTCGAGTCGCGCAACCACGAACAGAAGGCCAGCCTGTACACGAAGATTTTCAATCACTTCGACGGCGCCCTTCGCGGCAAGACCTTTGCCCTGTGGGGGTTGAGTTTCAAACCCAACACCGACGACATGCGCGAGGCCCCCAGCCGGGTACTGATGGAAGCCTTGTGGCACGCCGGCGCCAGCGTCCAGGCGTTCGACCCCAAAGCCATGGAGGAGGCCCAGCGCATTTACGGTTCGCGCGACGACCTGACCCTGGCCGGCACCAAGGAGGCGGCCCTGAAAAATGCCGACGCCTTGATCATCGTCACCGAGTGGCAATCGTTTCGAGCCCCGGACTTCGACTTGCTTGGCCGGCAGCTCAAGCACCCGTTGATTTTTGACGGACGCAATCTGTTCGATCCGCAGCGGTTGAGCAAACGGGGTTTTACCTACGTCTCCGTGGGCCGACAGACCCGCTCAGTCATCTGAAAGGAGCGGCGCCATGATCAGGCTGGAACTAGTCGGGCAATACTCAACGAAGTTACTGGAGGCCAACCAGGCCTATTCCTTCATCAACTTTGCGTCCATTGGCAGTGTTTTCGAGCAGCCCCCGAACACCGTCACCTATTTTTGCGACGGCATGCTGATGTCGACTTTCATGTCGCGTGTGACCGGCAGGAGGATCGGACGGGTCAGCTTTGACTTCACGTCCATCGCCGACCTTGTGCTGCGCAGCGCCGAGCAACAGGGCAAGCGCGTGTATTTCGTCGGGGCCCGGCAAGCGGAACTGGAACTGTTCGTCAGCAAGATCAAGGCCCTTTATCCACGGCTGACCCTCGCCGGTTACCACAACGGTTACTTCAATGCGTCCCAGGCCGAGGGCATTCAGGCCGACATCTGCCGCAGCGAAGCGCACATCCTGATCGTGGGCCTAGGTGCCGGACTGCAAGAGCAGTTCGAGCAGGACGCGTTGCGCGCGGGGTTTCGCGGGGTCGCCTTCACCTGTGGCGGGTTCATTCGTCAGGAAGCCCTGGCCACGCGCAACTATTACCCGGCGCTGATCAATCGCCTGCATATGCGCGCGTTTTATCGCATGTATCGCGAGCCCCATACGATCAAGCGCTACCTCATCGACTACCCGAACAACTTTGTGCACCTGTTGGCGCTCATCGCGTCACGAAAAGTCGCCATCAGCGTTGAGGAATGACCATGCACATCCTGTTTATTCTCAAGGATTTCAAGGTGGGCGGCGGCGTCGAGCGCGTCCAGCAACGGCTGTCCGAGCAGTTTCTCAAGGATGGCCAGCGCGTGAGTTTTTTCGTCATGAACGGCGACACGCCGGACACGGAAGGTGTTCAAACGCTCGGCAGCGCCAGCGGTGGCGGCATCGTCGGCCTGCTCAAGTCCATTGTGCAGTTGCGCCGGCTCATTCGCCGTGAGGGCGTCACCCACGTGATTTCCGCCAAGGAGCAAGCCAACCTCTGCGCCTGGTTCGCCACCTTGGGCAGTCCTTGCAAAGTCATTTACAGCCGCCACGCGGCACTGGATTGCACTGAACAGAAAACCGGCCCTTCAAGCCTGCGCCTGCTCTATACGTTGTACCTCTGCGGTAGCGGCAAAGTGGTCACGGTCTCCACCGCCTTGCGCCAGTCCCTCATCGACGTGATGCCCTGGGGTCGGCAACGGATCCGCTATTGCCCCAACGCTGTCGTCACCGAACAACTGCTTCAAGCCGCACAAGCGCCGTTGTCCGCTGATTTGCCCCGCGACTATTGGTTGAGCCTGGGCCGCCTGGTGGAACCTAAAGGGTTTCATCTGTTGCTGGATGCCTACGCCCTGGCGTTGCGCAGCGAGACACTGCCGGATCTGGTGATTGTCGGTGACGGTCCGTTGCTCGACGCACTGACCACTCAGGCAGCCCGACTGGGCATCACGCACCGGGTGCATTTCACCGGATTCCTGAGCAACCCCTATCCGCTACTGAGGCACGCACGGCTGTTCATTCTGAGCTCCGTGCAGGAAGGCATGCCGACCGTCCTGATCGAGGCGCTGGCGCTGGGCACGCCCGTGCTGGCATGCGACTGCGAGACCGGCCCGAGGGAACTGCTGGACAACGGTCGACTGGGTCAACTGGTCGCCGTCAACGACGTACCGGCGCTGGCGCGGGGAATGCTTCAAAGCCTGACCGCACAAAGCGGCGTTGCACCTAGCGCAAAAATGCTCAGTGACGCCATCCATCCGTACACCAGCCAGCACGCCGCGCAAGCGTACTACCAGGTATGGAGCCAATGAAAAAGCTACTGATTATCCTGCATGACCTCGGCGCAGGCGGGGCTGAAAAAATGATGGCGCGCCTCGCCGGTGCCCTGGTGGACGCTGGTAATGACGTGACCTTGCTGTTGCTCACCGGCGGCGGGCTCCATGCGGCGAACCTCGACCCGCGTGTCAAGAAAGTTGAACTGCAAAGCCAACGCACCGCACGTGCGGTACCGGCACTCGCGCGATTTCTGCGCGCCAATCGCTTTGACGCGCAACTGGCGGCCCTCACGCACGTCAACGTGGTGGCGATCGCCGCAGCCGTGTTGTCCGGAACGCTGGCACGCCTGCACGTCAGCGAACGCAATGCGTTTTCCCATGACAAACACGTCAACCCCGACTTCATGGTGCGGGTCGCGTATCTGGTGGCGCCACTGCTGTATCGGCTCATTCCCAACCCGGTGATCTGCGTCTCGCGCGGTGTCGCCCAGGACCTGGTCGATACCACCCTTGCGCGTCGCCAGGACGTGACCATTGCCGACAACCCGGTGCTCGATAACGACTTCCGCGACAAGTCGCCTGGGCCGCCAAGCCACCGCTGGCTGCTGGAAAAAACCGGCTCGGTGATTGTCGCCGTGGGTCGCCTGGTGCCGCAAAAAGGCTTCGACACCTTGATTACAGCGTTCGCCGCGTTGCCGGATTCCGACGCCCGCTTGATCATTTTTGGCGAAGGCCCGCTCAGGGCGCAGTTGCTTGACCAGGCCCGGACGCTGGGCGTGGCGGATCGCTTCGACCTGCCGGGTTACACCTGTGAGCCTCTGGCAGAAGTGGCCGCGGCGGATTGTTTTGTGTTGTCGTCACGCTTCGAGGGCAGTCCCAATGCGCTGGTAGAGGCCTTGTCCACGGGTACACCGGTGGTGGCGACGCGATGCCCCCATGGTCCTCAGGACATCCTCATCGGCGGCCTCGTCGCACCGCTCGTCCCCGTCGACGACCCGATCGCGCTGTCGCAGGCGGTTGCCCAGCAACTCTCCACACCGCGGGACCTGCAACGTCATTCCCGCCTGGATGCGGCCACCCGGTTCATGAATGCCAGCGCGGTGCAGACCTACCTCGCCGCGTTGCTCGGGAGTCCGTCATCATGAGCACACTGCAGATCAGGTATTCGACGTTGCGCGATGGCTTCACCTTGTTTGGCGTGCTGTTCTACATCCAGGTGATCACGTTTGCCCTCAGTCTGGGGGGCGCCTCCAGCTTCGGCGACATCGATAAAGACCTCGAAGGCAACGTCGCCAACCAGATCTGCGGCCTGATCACACTGTTGGTGCCCTTGTTCTTCTTCATCCGCAACAAGGTGTTCCTCAGCAAAACCTTTTACCGCAGCAACTTCTTTCTGCTGGTGTTCATGCTCTGCGTCATCGCATCGATCGGCTGGTCCCACGACCCGATGCTGAGCCTCAAGCGGTTCATCGCGATGCTCAGCGTGGTGTTTTTTGCCGGTTTCATAGCCTACAACTACCCCCTTGAAAAAATCACCTTCATGCTCGGCTGTGCCATCGGCGTGGCGGCGTTGATCGGATTGATACTCGCCGTGGTCATGCCGGGCGTCGCGTTCTTGTCCGGTGGTATTCGCGACGGCGCATTCAAGGGTATTTTTGCCGAAAAGAACGCCGGCGCCCGGCTCAACGCGATTGCCATCCTGCTGTTGCTGCCGATGATCCGCCAACGCAACCGCTGGGCCCTCTTCTGCTCGTTTTTTTCGCTGATTGCCATCTTGCTTGCCCAGTCGGCGACCGGCGTGGCATTGATTCTTTCCGGCACGTTGAGCTACTGGTATTTCCTCACCCTGATCCGCCTGCGTATCAACCGCTCGCAGTGGCTGTTCTTCGGTTGCACGCTGGCGTTCCTGCTGGTTTGCCTACTGCTGTACAACCACCTTGCGTGGCTGCTGGAGATCGCCGGCCGCGATCCGTCACTCACGGACCGCACGTTGATCTGGGAGTTGCTCGCGCCCTTTGTCGACCAACAATGGCTCAAAGGTTACGGCTTTGGCGCCTTCTGGGCCAGTCCCGACGCCAATGCGTTCATCCTTCGCTGGGGCTACATCGGCAACGCCCATAGCGGCTACATGGAGACCCTGCTCAATGGCGGCGTCATCCAGTTGACTGCACTGGCGTTGCTGCTGGGCGAAGCGCTGTTCAAACAATACCGCGCCGTGACGGCGAACCAGGCGGCGCAGTTTCGCGCCAGTGCCCTGGTGATCATCGGCTTGTTCGTCGTCACCAATTATGTGGCGTACGTGATTCCCAACTACCGCTCCGCCGAGTTCCTGGTGTTCTGCACCCTGGCCCTGTCCTTTCGGCGTCACCACGCGACCTACCCCGAATTATCACCGACACCCCTGCGCCAGCGTCCGTCTGGCGGGGGATTCCCGCGCGATTCAGCCCAGGCGTAATCAAAGGAGAAACACCCGTGTCAGACCAAACCTCCCCTCAAGCGCATTCAGTGTGCGTCGTAATCCCGATGTACAACGGCGCCGGCAGCATCGAGCAAACGCTGACGTCCCTGGTCGAGCAAACCCGGCTGCCCGATCACGTGATCGTCGTCGACGATGGCTCCACCGATGACGGCCCCCAACGGGTCAAAGACTTCGTGGCGCCGTTTCGCCTGACGCTGTTGCAGCAAGCCAACGAAGGCCAGGCCAGCGCCCGCAACCACGGATTGCGGCACTCGGAAGAGACGTTTGTGGCGATGCTCGATGCCGATGACCAATTTCGTCCACAAAAGCTGGAGCTGCAACTGGCCCTGTATGACGAACTCACTCGTCAGGGACGGTCGGTGGGGCTGATCGACTGCTACACGCAGGTCAATTACAGCGACGGCCGGCGGCAACTGGACAACCGGCGCAAGAACGGCCGGCATTTCTACGATTTCATCCACGCCAACGTCGTCAATGGCGTCTCCACCGCGCTGGTCAAGCGCGAGGTGATCATGCAACTCGGCGGCTTCGATGCCAGCCTGCGTTACTCCGAAGACCGCTACATGTGGACCCGGATCGCCGAACACTGGGAGATCCACACGGTGCCGCAGGTGCTGCTGGAGCGCACGGTCAACGGCGGCAACATGACCGCGCAGCCGAAGAAGTACTACCAGAACAAGATCCGGTTCATCGAGGTGTACCTGGCCCGCTATGGCGCGCTGCTCAGCAAGCAGCAACGGATCGATTTCGTGCTGGGCAACCACACAGATTTTCTCAATGCCTTTTCCCGACGCGACGAGCATGCCGAGGTGCTCGACGTGTACCGGCGAATGCTTGAGTGCTCCTGGCAAGCACTGATCTTCGCCAACGGCAAACCGACCTTGCGCTACCTCTATGCCCGCGCCAGAACCTTGCGCAAGGCAACGGCGTCAACCACCGCTCATTGAACCGGTCCCACACCCATGGCCAATCATCGCCTCATTACCCTAGGGTGGATCTTCACCGAGAAATTCGGCCTGATCTTCCTGTCCATGATTACGTTTGTCGTGTATGCCAGGCTGCTGTCGCCGGCAGAACTGGGTGTGGGCACGGTCATCATTGCCATCGTCGAGTTGATTGGCCTGGTGTACTCATCGGTTCTGGAAGACCCGCTGGTACGACTCGAACGGCTGGAGGACAAACACATCACCACGGCCTTCTGGGCGGCGGTGCTCGTCAGCCTGGTATCCATCGTCGTCATCTCGGGCGCAGTGATGCTGTACACGCCCGACCCGGTGCTGCAATGGATGACGGCGGTGGCCTCGGTGAAAATCCTGTTCACCATGATGGCGCGCGTCTACGTGGCGCAGATGCGCCGCAACGGCAACTTCAAGATGCTGGCGTCACGCACGTTACTGGGCAAGGTGTTTGGCGGTGTTGCCGGCATTGCTGTCGCACTCTGGGGGCTGGGGGCATGGGCGGTAATTGCCCAAGCGGTGATCATGGAACTGGTATCCATCATCGTGTTGATGCTCGGAGACCGGCGCCGCATTGCCTTCCATATCGATGGTCCGGTCTTGCGCGAACTGTTGAAGTCCGGCGCACCGGTTGCCATCAACGCACTGAGTTCACAAACACTTCAGCGCGGGGTCAACGTGGTGCTCGGGATGACGGCCGGCGTCAACGCGGTCGGAATGTTCAACATGGCCATGCGCATCATCGAGCTGCCGCGCACTGCGATTTACAACGGTCTGTTGAGCTATGCGCTGCCGGCATTCGCCCGGCGTAGCGCGGAGCCGTCGCGGCTCCTGGGAATCATTGGCGATTCAACCGCCGTCAGCGGCTTTCTGTTGACGCCCCTGTTCATTGGCATCGCGCTCACGGCAAACGACCTCATCCCGTTGATATTCGGCGCCAAGTGGACCGACGCCATTCCCCTGCTGCAAGTGCTGGCCTGCACGGCGGCCATTGGCAACACCGCCATGTACGCCACGACGGCACTGGTGGCAGTCAACCGCAGCCACCTCACGATCAAGGCTGAAGTGGCAACCACCGTTCTCGCGCTGGCGCTGGTCTACACCCTCGGCAACCTGTATGGCGGCATGGCCGCTGCCCTTGCTCTGCTGGCGCGGATGCTGATCATCACGCCGCTGCAAATCCGTGGGCTCATCGCGGCCATCGGTTACGGCTGGCAGCGGTTCTTCGACTCCAATTACCGCAGCGTGATTGCTTCGGTCGTCATGGCCGCAACCGTCCTGTCTGTTTCACCGCAGCTGGGTTTGCACGGCTATCTGCACCTGTTCTGCAACATCGTGGTTGGCGCGCTGAGCTATGCCGTGGCGTATAGCGTCATGCACCCGCGCTGGCCGCAAGAATTCAAATCGGTTTTCACCGCCCGCTGAATTCAATCCCTGAGACAGGAAGACCTCACCATGCGCAAAACTACGTTGATTACTGGCGGGGCCGGCTACATCGGTTCCCATACCGCGTTGGCGCTCATCAACGCCGGGCACAATGTGCTGGTGCTCGACAACCTGTGTAACAGCTGTCGAGAGTGCATCGGGCGTCTTGAATTGCTGACCCACACCCGTGTCGATTTCGTCAATGGCGATATTCGCGACCCCATCCTGCTCGACGATATCTTCAGCCGCTACGACATTGATGCCGTGGTGCACTTTGCCAGCCTCAAATCCGTAGAAGAAAGCGTGCGCAAACCACTGGACTACTACGCCAACAATGTCGCCGGCACGCTCAACCTGTGCCGGGCGATGGCGCGCAATAACGTGTTCCAGCTGGTGTTCAGCTCATCGGCCACGGTGTACGGCGAGCCCACACGCACGCCGATTGCCGAAGATTTCGGCACCGGCAAGCCGGTCAATCCCTATGGACGCACCAAGCTCATGATCGAGGAGTTGCTCACCGATCTGTGCCACTCCGATCCGCGCTGGAGCATCGGGTTATTGCGCTACTTCAACCCGATTGGCGCGCACGAAAGCGGGATGATCGGCGAAGATCCCAGAGGCCGACCCAACAATCTGTTGCCCTGCCTGACGCAGGTGGCGATCGGACGAATGCCCGAACTCACGGTGTACGGGTGCGACTACCCAACCGTGGACGGGACGTGCGTGCGCGACTACATCCACGTGGTCGACCTTGCCATCGGCCACCTCAAGGCGCTTGAGGTGTTGCACCACCACAGCGGCATCAATTTCTGGAACCTGGGCACTGGCATTGGCTACAGCGTGCTGCAGATCATCCAGAGTTTCGAGGACATCACCGGCATCACCATTCCCTACCGTTTCGCACCGCGACGCGAAGGTGACATCGCCAAATGCTGGGCCGATCCCAGCAAGGCCGGGCGGGAACTGGGCTGGACCGCGCAGCGCGATCTTCAACAGATGATTATCGATACCTGGCGGTGGCAGTCGTGTAATCCGCAGGGGTATCAGTCTTCATTCGAAACGCCAGTGCTGAGTGCCGTGAAGTGAAGCCGATGTTTAATGCCTCTGTGCTGGCCCTGCTGCTGTCGGTGTCGATGGTTTGCAACGCCGCACAAGCGCCCCCCGGTCTACCCACCACCGGGCTCGTGCTGTGGCTGGATGCGGCCGATGCATCTTCAATGACCCTGGATGCGCAGAACCGTGTCCAGCACTGGAGCGACAAATCCGGCGAGTCCCATCACGCCACTGTGGACGATGCCGCCTCGCAGCCACAGCGGATGGCAAACGCCCTGAATGGTCATTCGGTCGTGCGCTTCAGTGGCGTGTCGGCGTTTCTGGGTAAAACCATTCGCAGCGCCAAAGGCCCTGTGACGGTATTGATTGTGTCCCGTCGATTGCCCGAGCAAGCCGAGGCCGATCCCTGGCAACGGTTGTTCAGCTCACGCCCACAAACCGCCCACAACGATAACGTGTTGCCGAACTTCGCCATCAGCCTGCAACAGACCACCGCGTATGTGCCGACCGTCTCCGTCCTGGAGCTTTACGATGTGCCGATTGGTCCGTATGCCGTCGGGCGCAATGTGGTCGGCAATGCCGACAACTTTCGCGGCGACATCGCGGAAGTGTTGGTGTACGACCGTGCGTTTGCCTCCCTCGCAGAACGCCAGCGCGCATTTCAGTACCTGGCGGATAAATGGTCAGTTGCCATTCCCAAACAGGCCGATACCTGGACCCGTGTCGGACCGCTGGGCCGATTGCCGGCCCAGACCAACGCCAACCTGCCGCTGTCCGATCAGGTCAATGCCGGCCAGTGGGTGCTCGACACGAAACTGTCCGACGACTTCAATGGCACCACCCTCGATCTCGAACGCTGGCACGTCAACAACGCCATAGGGAACGAGTCGCTCGGACGCAAACCGGCACTTTTCACCCCGGCCAATGCCAGCGTCCACAATGGCAACCTGAACATTGTTTTTCGCAAGGAAACCCTGCCGCAGAAATACGTACAACTCGGTTTCAAGGACTACACCTCAGCGATGGTCCGGACCAACGAGCGCGGGTTCTACGGGTATTACGAGGCACGCGCCAAACCCATGAACTCGGCCGGTTCCAGCGCCTTCTGGCTCGCGTGGACGGGCATGACGGACAACGCCACCGAGATCGACATCTTCGAAATCGGCGGTAAGACGAAAAACGCAGCGTTAGACCGTTCGTACAACATGAACGCCCACCTGTGGGCCACGCCGCATAGCACCGAGCATATCGCCGACGGCAGCGTCTGGATCAGTCCCTGGCGCCTGGCGGATACCTTCCATGTCTACGGCTTCGACTGGCAGCCCGACACCCTGCGTTGGTATGTCGATGGCGTGCTGGTCAGGGAATCGAAAAACAACCATTTCTTCTTCCCGATGCAGGTTGTGTTTGACAGTGAGGCCATGTGGCAGTGGTTCGGCGTGGTCGACGATGCTGACCTGCCCTCTACCTTCCGCGTCGACTACGTCAAGGTGTGGCAACGGCGTCGATAGCCATTCAACCGTCGCCTGGCTGACGTTGGCTCAGGTGATAGATACGACCTGTTTATCCTGACAGCGCCACCGCCCTGAACTTTCTTTCGACCGCAGGGGTCGACCGCGTTCCAGCCTCCTCCGTGCCACCGACGATTCCCGTACCGGGCGTCTCAACCGGCTCACGGCGACGGTTAAATAACAAAAATGGATGATCACGATGAATTGCCTTATCTGTGTCGGCGTGGCGGAACGCATTCAGTGTCAGGGCCCGTGGGAGGAAAGGGATTGCCCGGACTGCGGGCGCTATCGGGTGTCCGATGAGCTCCTTTTGAACTTGATGGATCAGGGCCAGATCTTCGATATAGACAAAACCAGACGTTGGCTCGACAGCCGACGCAAAGAAGAAGGCATGACACCTTCAATAGAACTCCACGAAGCGCTACTGCTGCTATAGCGTTCAGCCCGGGTCAAATTTCAATCGGCAACGTGGTCAGTTTCCATTCAGCGCTAACACGTCTGGAGCGCATAGACATGATCAAAGGCCGGCTGAAAGAACTGGACTTGCTGCGCTTCCTCGCGGCAATCGCAGTCGTGTTTTTTCACTATGCTTTTCGGGGGTATGCAAAAGGCGACATGTCAGTAATGCCCTACCCGTTGTTGGCCGAGCCTGCCAAATACGGTTATCTGGGCGTCGAACTGTTTTTCATGATCAGCGGATTCGTCATCCTGATGACCGCTTCGGGCAATAACCTCAGGGCATTTTTTATATCCCGTGTTGTTCGTCTCTGCCCTGCTTTCTGGGTGTGCTGCACCCTGACTTTCCTGATCACGCTTGCCATCGGCCGGCCAAGATTCACGGCTGATATTTACCAATACATGATTAACATGACATTCCTTGGCGACTTGATGGGTGTGCCACCGATTGACGGGGTCTACTGGTCGCTGTTTGTCGAAATAAAGTTCTACCTGATGATCTCCATTCTGTTGGGCTTCAAGAAAATAGAAAAAATAGAGACCTTCCTCGTACTGTGGCTGTTGGTCTCCGCCACCGCAGAAGTCCTGGCTTTTGAAAAGCTGCGCTCGATATTAATTACCGATTACGCGGCCTATTTCATCGCGGGCTCGACGTTCTACATTATCTGGGCCAAGGGATTCACAACGACACGGGTGCTCCTGTTGGCAGGGTCATTGGCATTGGCCAACTACACCGCCATTGCCTGGGCCCAACTGCTCGAATCAAAATATTTAACCGAATTCGATCTTCTGATCGTATGCGGCATGGTTACCCTGTTCTTCATGACCTTTCTTTTGATCGCAACGAATAAAACGGCAGCCATCGGTGCATTGAACTGGACGGCATTAGGCGCGCTCACTTATCCCCTTTACCTGCTCCATCAAATGATCGGCTTTATGATCTTTAACCTTGCCTATCCGGCGATGAACCCGCACGTACTACTGTGGGGCACCATCGCCTTGATGATCAGTGCGTCTTACATCATCCACAAAAAGATAGAAACGCCCATGGCCAGGCAGATCAAGAAAATCCTTTCATTGTCCTTCAAGCGTGTCGAAGCTGATTAGCGCCCACCTGGGCGCCAACCGACGCCCTCAAATCATCGGCGAAGTGCTCACGACGCGCAGTGCCAACCCTTCGTAGGCATCCAGCGTAATGGTGAAATCACCCTCAGGCGTGAGATCACCTTCGACTCGCTCGTTGATGATGTCGACCACCGGGCCCGGCGCAATATTGGGCAGGTGCAAGGTTTCGGTGATCGGCGTCGAGCCGAAGTTCAGCGCAGTGATTTGCGTGCCTTTACCGGCCGGCAATTCGTGGACCATGACCAACAGCCCCGGATGCTGAACATCGGGAATCAGGATCTGCCGACTGGCGGCGATATCGTAAGCGCGGCGCGCGGCGAGGATCCTCTTGAGTTGCGAGACGAACGAATCGGAGTCCTTCAACTGGCTGGGCAGGCTGCCGTACAAAGTTTTCGGCCGTGGCATTTGCCCTGCGGACAGCGGCGCGTCCGGATTGAGGTCCACCAGGTCGTAGGCGCCACGATGAATCCAGCGCGTGTCGCCGTCACCCATCAAATGCTCAACCTGTTCCGCCGGCAACGGCAACGCGCCGACCAGGTCCCAGCCGGACAGCGCAAACACGCCCGGTTGCATGGCGTTGTACATCACCAACAGCAAATGCACCTGGCGAATCTGTTGGATGTCCGCCTCGGTGATTGCGTCGAGATCACGAATCCCCAGCGCTGCCGTGATGATGCTGGCGGTGGTGCAAGACACGCCGTTGGTGACAAATTTCAGGTTGTAGGGCGCGTGCTCGCCCGCCAGACGTTCGTACATCTGCTCGCGAATGTGTTCACGCAGGATGTTGCCCGGGAAGCTCTGGCCCTGATAGAGGTAGGTGTCATGGGCGTGCAGCGTCCAGAAATGCACCAGCTCCAGGGTCAGTTCGTCGTGGTTTTGCAAGGCATGGATCAGCGATCCCGGGTCGATGCCGAGGGTGTGCATCTGCCGCAGCATCAAGCGCAGGAACTCGGTGTCGCCCATCAGCAACGCGTGCTGGTAGGCCGGTCGGGTGATGAAGTCATAGGAAAGGTCGGCGCCGCCATGGGACATGTTGGCGATGTCATCGACGGTCAGGTTGAGCTCC
The DNA here is from genome assembly GCF_029959925.1 of Pseudomonas sp. PS02303. NCBI lineage: Bacteria > Pseudomonadati > Pseudomonadota > Gammaproteobacteria > Pseudomonadales > Pseudomonadaceae > Pseudomonas > Pseudomonas sp. PS02303. Next base: position 32,386 of record NZ_JASCOM010000012.1, on the reverse strand, counting down.
TGGAAACTGAAACCGCCGGCCTTGCGGATCGCCCCGGCCAGCAGCTGGTTACCGGTGATCGATAACGGGTGGCTTTCAGACCAGGCTGTGCCGTCGAGCTTGCGCTCCACGCCGAGGAATCCGTTGGCGTCCAGGCGCAGGATTTTCGCGCCCATGACGTCAATGGCGTGCAGCGCATCGCCGATGATCATCTGCTGCGCGGCGAAGGTCGGGTCCAGCCAGTTCAACGACGGCTGCCCTTCCTTGAAGTAATGCAGATAGACCCAGCGTCGCGGCTTGCCATCGACGCCGATCACGATTGGCGTCGCGCTCCAGTCGGTCTCCTTCACCCCGGGTTCGAAGAAAATCACCCGTTGCAACTGGCCGACGATGTAGTGCTTGTCCCGGAGCACGTCGACCTGCAGCGGACTGAGATTTTGTGCATCCCGGCCATCGGCGATGTCCGGCAGCAACGGCCAGTCCTCTTCGCGGATTTCGACCATGTGGTAGAGGCCCGGATAGTCTTCATAGGCCATCTCGGCCAGGCGGAAGTCTGCGCCTTTGCCGGTGTGCGAAGGGATCACGTCATCGATGATCACCGCATTGTGCGCGGCAGCCATGCGCACCAGCGCCTGGAGCTGCGCCTCGGTGCCCAGTTCCGGGTCAATCTCGAAACTGACGCGGTCAAAATTGCCGTCAATGGTCGGCGTGCGTTGGGTGCCTGTCAGGCCGCCCGACATTTTCAGCGGCCCGTTGTGAATACCCTGGATGCCGATTTTCGAGAGGGCATGCCATAAGGTTTCATCGCCCAGGGCTTCCAGCACGCTGCCGTCTTCGCGGGTGACGATGGACGCCGGGTAGGCGGTGAACCACACCGAGGCCAAGGCGGAAGCATCACGGGGCCGGGTATGGGCGTAAGGCTGTTGCCACAGTCGACCTTGCCCCGAATAGAGCTTGGCCCGCTGCCTGGCGGCATGCAGCATCGATTGTTCAACCAGCCAGGTCACATGGTTTTTGTCAGCCGCGGTCATAAAAGCAATCACCTGTTGTCGGGGAAAAAGTGCGCGTGGCCATCCCATGCGTACCTGCACCGATGGACCCGTCCTTTTCATATGAGGCCCTGGGTCGGCATTCGTTGCATCACGCGGTGACGATTCAGAATCCGCTTGCTGTTGCAAGTCATACCTGTGGGTGAATCCTTAACACCTATATATCCCTTCGAAACAACCTAGGCATAAGTGACGTAATTTCGCCTCTGTTGCGGTACGCGTGTAGCGGAAGGCGGGTCTGATCGTTTGATGCAGAACCGTGTTGCCGACGGTGGCTTTGACTTCGGTTCCGACACGAACTCGGACTTCTGCTACGCCTGCCGCTGATCGAGCACCCATTCAATGCTCGACAACAAAGCCCCTCACCACAAAAGCTCCACGCTCAGGTGAACAGCAAGACGTCCACAAGGGGCTTTTTCAGTTCCTGAATAACGCTTCCCAAACGCCCGCCAACCCGTTTTTTTGGCGGGCGTTTTTTTCTTCTGCGTTACGCCACCACGGGTTCTCTTTTCAGCGCGGGCAACGCAATGGCGAACGCCAGGCCAATCAGCCCCGCCGCGACCGCAAAGGTGATCGCCATGCCGTGGGCGACCGCTTCCGGGGCTGCATGGGTGATGTCGGGCGTCGAGGACGCCAGCGCAAACACCGCGCCCATGACCGAGGCGCCGGTGATGAGGCCGAGATTGCGTGACAGGCTCAACAGTCCGGCAATGACACCGCGCTGATCCTGGCTCACATCGGTCATGATCAACGTGTTGTTGGCCGCCTGGAACAGCGCATAACTGGCAGTCATCACTGCAATCGGCGCGAGGTAGCCGATGATGCCGACACGCGCCGGGATCAGTGACAACACGCACGCGCCGAGCGCCATCGCGACGAGCCCCGCCACCGTCATGCGCCGGGCGCCTAAACGATCCACCAGGCGACCTGCAGGGACGCCAGCCAATGCAGCCACCAGCGGACCGACGGACAACGCGAGCCCGACCAACGCGGCATTCAAACCGAGTGCGCCCGAGAGATAAAACGGCCCGACCACCAGCGTCGCCATCATCACCGTCGAGACGAGCATGCTCATGGCCAGGCTCGCGCTCAATCCCCGATCACGCAACAACGCCAGTTTGATCAGCGGCGATGCAACTGTCGCCTCGACGAACAGGAAAACGCCTGCCCCGGCAACAGCGATGAGCAATAACGCAAGGTTCAGCGAACCCCAATCGCCTTCGCCCCATGTCATGGCCAGCGCATACGCACCGAGCGTCAGGGCCAGCACCAGCGTGCCGAGCAGATCGAATGCGCCGCGCTGAACCTTCGGCGCTTGGCGATCGGCGGGCAAATAGCGATAGGCGAGCACAGCGTTCAAAACACCCAGCGGCAGGTTGACCAGGAAAATCGCCTGCCAGCCGAAGCCGGAAATCAACACGCCGCCGAGCGATGGCCCCAGCGTGGTGCCGATCGCCGACACCGTGCCGAGCAATCCCATGGCGCTGCCGGTCTGCGCCTTGGGCACCGTCTCACCGACCAACGCCACGGTGAGCGCCAACATGATCGCGGCGCCCAGACCTTGCACGGCCCGGGCGGCGACCAGCCACCCCAGCGACGGCGCCAGGCCGCACGCCAGCGAAGCCAACGTAAAAATGGCGATGCCGGCCAGCATCAAGCGGCGACGCCCGACGATGTCGCCCAAACGCCCAACACTGACGATCAAGGTGGTTATCGCGAGCAGATAGGCCAAGACGATCCACTGCACTTGCTGGAATGAAGCGTCCAGTGCCTGGGACAAGGTGGGCAATCCTGCATTGGCGATGCTGGTGTCGAGCGAAGGCATCAGCATCGACAGCGAGAGACTGGCCAACGCCCAGCGGACCGAACCGGAGGATGCGATAAGTTTCATGGTAGGGCTCACTTGTGAACTGTAGACCTTCAGCGTATGCCGGCGCCTGACAAGGCGGAAGACGCACCGTTTGCACTTGATACCTGCATACAACGCCATGTCACCATCCGGCCGTGCTAACGTTAAAGCATGACGACTCCCGACCTGAACCTGCTGATTACCCTCGATGCGCTGCTTACAGAAGGCAGTGTGGCGCGTGCCGCCCAACGACTGCGGCTGAGCCCGTCGGCCATGAGCCGGGCGCTGGCGCGACTGCGTGAAACCACCGGCGATCCCCTGCTGGTCCGCGCCGGTCGCGGCCTGGTGCCGACACCCCGGGCACTGGAACTGCGCGAACACGTCAGCCAACTGGTGCAGCACGCCGAAGCGGTACTGCGCCCCGCCGAGCAGCTCGACCTCAAGCACTTGGTACGCACCTTCACCCTGCGCACCAGCGACGGCTTTGTAGAAAACTTCGGGCCGGAGTTGATTGCTCGCCTCAGCGAAGAAGCACCGGGGGTACGGCTGCACTTTTTGCAGAAACTGAACCAGGACAGCACCCTGCTGCGGGACGGCACGGTCGATCTGGAAACCGGCGTTGTGGCGGACACCACCAGCCCGGAAGTGCGTACCCGCGCGTTGTACCAGGACCGTTTCATCGGCGTGGTACGGCCGGGGCATCCACTGAGCAAGGGCAAGATCACGCCCGCCCGGTATGCGGCCGGCCGGCATGTCCTGGTCTCGCGGCGCGGACGGGACCAAGGGCCAATGGATGATGCGTTGGAGACGCTTGGACTGACCCGTGAGATCGTCACCATCGTCGGCGGTTTTTCCGCAGCCCTGGCGTTGGCCCGGGCCTCGGACCTGATCGCGACGGTGCCCGAACGCCACACCCACACGCTGCGCGCCGGCCTCCACAGTTTTCCCCTTCCGGTCGCCACGCCAGTGATCACCGTTTCAATGCTCTGGCACCCGCGAATGGACGCCGATGCCGCGCACCAGTGGTTGCGCGGATGTCTTCGGGCGGTGTGTGCGGGATCGCTGGATTAGCAAACTGATTTTTGTCGCCGCCGGGTCTAGACTCTATGCGTTGCTTCGGGCCACACCGGTCGGGCCAGCGATCTGGATAGAAGGGAACGTCATGAGCGACAAAGACAATTTGCGTAAGTACTCCTCTCAAGTGGTCGACGGCGTGGAGCGCGCGCCCGGCCGTTCCATGCTGCGGGCCGTGGGCTTCACGGATGAAGACTTCAAGAAACCGCAGATCGGCATCGCCTCGACGTGGGCGATGGTCACGCCGTGCAACATGCACATCGACAAGCTGGCCATCGAGGCCGAAAAAGGCGCGAATGCCGCGGGCGCCAAGGGCGTCATTTTCAACACCATCACCATTTCCGACGGCATCGCCAACGGCACCGAAGGCATGAAGTATTCGCTGGTGTCGCGGGAAGTGATCGCCGATTCCATCGAGGTGGTGGCCGGTTGCGAAGGCTTCGACGGGTTGGTGACCGTGGGCGGTTGCGACAAGAACATGCCGGGGTGCCTGATCGGTATGGCGCGGCTGAATCGCCCGTCGATCTTCGTCTATGGTGGCACCATCCGCCCGGGCGCTGGCCACACCGACATCATTTCCGTGTTCGAGGCCGTGGGTCAGCACGCCCGGGGTGACATCAACGAGATTCAGGTCAAGCAGATCGAGGAAGTGGCGATCCCCGGCCCCGGCTCCTGCGGCGGCATGTACACGGCCAACACCATGGCCTCGGCCATTGAGGCTTTGGGCATGAGCCTGCCCGGTTCCAGCTCCCAGGACGCCGTCGGCAGCGATAAAGCCTCGGACAGTTTCCGCGCCGGCCAGCAGGTCATGGAGTTGCTCAAGCTGGACCTCAAGCCGCGCGATATCATGACCCGCAAGGCATTCGAGAACGCCATCCGCGTGGTGATCGCCCTCGCCGGCTCGACCAATGCCGTGCTGCACCTTTTAGCCATGGCGCATGCCGTGGATGTCGAACTGACGCTGGATGATTTTGTCGAGCTGGGCAAGATCTCCCCGGTCGTGGCCGACCTGCGTCCCAGCGGCAAATACATGATGAGCGAGCTGGTGGCCATCGGCGGCATCCAGCCGCTGATGAAACGCATGCTCGCGGCCGGCATGCTGCACGGCGATGTGTTGACGGTGACCGGCAAGACCCTGGCCGAGAACCTGGCAAACGTGCCCGACTACCCCGAAGGCCAGGACGTGATTCTGCCGTTCGATCAGCCGGTCAAAAAGGACTCTCATCTGGTGGTGCTGCGCGGCAACCTCTCGCCGACGGGCGCGGTGGCCAAGATCACTGGCAAGGAAGGTTTGCGCTTTGAAGGCACGGCGCGTGTGTATCACGGTGAAGAAGGCGCGTTGACCGGGATTCTCAATGGCGAAGTCCAGGCCGGCGACGTCATCGTCATTCGCTACGAAGGACCCAAGGGAGGGCCGGGCATGCGCGAAATGCTCTCGCCGACGTCGGCAGTCATGGGCAAAGGGCTGGGCAAGGATGTCGCGCTGATCACCGACGGCCGCTTCTCCGGTGGTTCCCATGGTTTTGTGGTGGGGCATATCACGCCGGAAGCCTTTGACGGCGGGCCGATTGCGCTGATTGAAGATGGCGACAGGATCACCATCGATGCTGAGACCCGGCAGATTACGGTGGATGTTTCAGACGCGGAATTGGCCGAGCGCAAGACCCGTTGGGTGCGGCCGGAATCCAAATACAAACGCGGGGTGTTGGCCAAGTATGCGAAGACTGTGTCCAGTGCTTCGGAGGGTGCGGTGACGGATAAATATCTTTAAGGGATAGGTTCTGCGCTGTCTGATCTGGCGCATTCGCGAGCAGGCTCGCTCCTGCATGGGATCTTCATTGAACACAGGATCTGTGTTCGAAGCAGACCCCATGCAAGAGCGGGCCTGTTCGCGAAGAGGCCTTCAATAACACCAAGAATCAATGGATCAGTGCACAAGCCTCAAAGCCGAAACCGATCCACCGACTGCGACAGCTTGCCCGCCAAGGTCGACAGCTCATCAGTCGTCGAAGCCGTCTGACCAATAATCTTGCTGTTACCCTCCGACATCCCGGCAATCATGTCCACCTGTTGGGCAATTTCGTTACTGGCCAGGCTCTGCTCGCCGATTGTGCGAGTGATGTCATTCACCAGCTCAGTGGTATTGAGCGTGGCTTCAAGAATTTCACGGATCGCGCGCTCGACGTCGGCGGTCACGGCCATGCCTTTGTCGACCTGCGCAACGCCCGCCTCCATGCTGGTCACCGCCTCGCGGGTGCTTTGCTGGATGCGCGCGACCATGCTGGCAATTTCCTGCGTGGAGGCACTGGTGCGTCCTGCGAGACTGCGGACTTCGTCGGCCACCACGGCAAAACCACGGCCCTGTTCACCGGCGCGAGCAGCTTCGATGGCGGCGTTGAGGGCCAGCAGGTTGGTTTGATCGGCGATGCCCTTGATCACCTGAATGATGCTGAAAATCCCCTCGGACTCCTTGTCCAGCGTGCGGATCACCTGGGCTGACTGCTGCGCCGAACGCGCAATGCCGTCCATGTCATTGACCACCTGATGAATCACCCGACCACCGTCCTTGGCCAATGCTTCGGCCTGGTTGGCCATGTTCAGCGCGCGTTCGGCGTGACGGGTGACTTCCTCGATGCTGGCGGTCATTTCACTGGCGGCAGCGGCCATGGTGCTGGCGGCGACGCTTTGCTGCTGGCTGCTGTCCGCGACCTGATGGCAGCCACTGCTTAACTGCACGCTCATGCCGCTGACGCCATGCGCATTGCTGCGAACCACCTCAATCATGCCGCGCAAGTCACGCTGCATGGTCGCCAGGCTGCGGATCAAGGCGCTCGCTTCGTCATTGTGGGTCGGTTCGACAATCGGCTCGCTGAGGTTGCCATGGGCGATGCTTTGGGCAATGCGGCTGGCGGTCTGCAACGGCCCCATGATGCTCGAAATCACCCAGCGTCCCTGGATCAGCAGTAACAACAGGCTGGCGATCAGCACGATACCCAGCGTGAAGTTGGCGCTGCTGATGGCCTGCTCGGTGTTTTTACTGGTCTGTTGGGTGCTGGTTTCGATCACCTCGCTGAGGGCTGCCATCTGGTCTTCCAGTTGGCTGAACGCGGTATTGAACGTGCCGAGTTCCTTTTGCGCGGAATCCGGATTTTCCAGCGCCAGACCGACAATGCGCTCGGCGGCGCTGATGTAGGTGTCGAGGCTCGGCTTGACCTTGTTCAAGCCCGCCTTGATGGTGTCGTTGACCGGCAACTGGAGGTTTTCACCCAGCACTTCACGAAAATGCGCCGCATGCTCCTCGATGGAACTGTGCACCTCGGCTTTGCTGCTGGTGCTTTTGCCCAGTCCGACCACCATCGCGGACAGCACATCGGCGCGCAGTGCGTCGTGCATCATGTCGGCTTCGAGGTGATTGCGCAGCGCGGTCAAGCTGACCTCGTTGTCCTTCACCGCTTCGGCCATCCGGGTGTTTCCCACGTAACTGACCAGGCTCACGATCAGCGCGGTGAGCAAGCTCGTACCAATCAGCAGCAACAAACGTAATTTTATAGACATGGGGTAGCCCTCTCGGTACGTCGCTTTTATGAACACGTTATCGGCGGCGCCCGCCACTCTTTGATGCCTGACGCCGGACTTTCAGTGTTTTGCGACATGCGGTAGTCACCGCCGCTGTCTCCAGCGCAAATTTCCCCTCTTCACGCCTGAACCTAGCGCCTGAACGCAAGTCTTAGCCGAGCCGTGAATTCCCATTGCCGCTGTCATCTCATCAGAGCTGCCGTCCCATGCGCCAACCTCGCCTTGCCTTGCGTTTTGTCTCGCTCTGTTTCATGCCTTTGCTTGCTTTGTTTGCCAGTCCTGCTTATGCCAGTGGTGAACGGCAACTGGTGGAAGCCATCAACGACTACCGCGCCCACCCGCAACGTTGCGACAGGCGCCCGGCCCAACGTTTGGCCCCGCTGTCATTGAAGTCGAACCTGGCGTTGCCGATTGGCTATGGCGGCGGTTTGCGCGATCGATTGAAGGCTTCAGGCTATGCAGCGGTGACGGTGCGCACCCTGCGTGTGGTAGGCGCGCAGGACGCCGACGAAGCGTTTGACCTGTTTCAGGACGAATACTGCGGGGCGCTGCTGGATAACCAGTACGCCGACATTGGCGTCAGTCGAGCCCGAAGCGAGTGGCAGATCGTGCTGGCGCAACCCGTTCTCGATAGCCGTGTGGGTGATTCGCGTGCGGCGAGCAAGGGGCTGTTGGCGCAGGTCAATGCCGCCCGGGCCAAATCACGAATGTGCGGTCGTCAGCGCTACCCCGCCGCACGACCGCTGAGCTGGAACCCCGCCCTCGGCGCGGCAGCGCAAGGGCACAGCAAGGCCATGGCCTATGGCAATTACTTTGCACACCGTGACCCCGACGGTGATGGCCCGGCGGATCGAGCAAGGGCCGCCGGTTACCGAGGCCGGCAGATCGGCGAAAACATCGCCGCCGGGCAGAGCTCACCGGGCAAGGCAATGGCAGGCTGGCTGGCCAGCCCCGGGCATTGCGCCAACTTGATGAACCCGATGTTTACCCAGGTGGGCGCGGCGTATGCAGCAGACGCGCGCAGTGATGAAGGGGTTTACTGGACGATGATGTTTGGTGCGCCGTAATCCTGATTCTGCGCTGTCGCTTCCGATTTGCTACAGGGCTAGCGCTTACGCGCCAGGCGTTGCTGCCAATTGCCGCCATTGGCGCGCTGGCATTGTTCTTCAGAATCAAACTGCACATGGGCCGCGACCGATCTGACGTGTACATCCGCTTCGCTTAATGCTGTAGCCGTCAGTTCGACCATGCGTTCGCCCTGCCCGCTCGCCAGCGCCTGATTCTTGTTGGCCTGGGTGTCGAAAACCCAGACAATCCTCAGGCTGGAAGGAAACTCCTCGTAATCGACTTCGTGGGTCAGCCATTCAAAGCCGACGATGTGCGCTTTGGCCGTTTCACACGCCTCAGTCAGGGTGGCAATCAGGCGACGCTCGATGTGTGCCTGATCGCGTTTGCTTAAACCCATGGGGAATCCTTTGATGGTCGAAATATTAAACCGCTGTCAATCGTTCACGTCTTCGGGCAATTGATGCTCTCTGCCAATCAAACCGATTTCGCCGGACTCCAGGGGTTCCTGAGTCGGCCCACAGAAGGCCCCGCCAGCCACTGTCTGATGGAAGCGACAAGATCGGCAGAGCCCGAAACCCGGTACATTTTCCCCTTGTTGAATAGTCTTCAACAGCTCCAGCCGCAACCCTTCCAGATCCTCTGATCGAGCGCCCATGCGCTTGGCGGCAGCGACCAGGACATCCGGAGGCATCCCGTCGTCCAACAGGGCCCAGATCGTTAGCGCTGATGGTTTTGTTCATGCTATCGAACCCCGACTCACTCGAACGGGATAACCGAAGTTTTCATCATCTAGCCCCGCTCGCCGTTGAGCATGGCCTGATGAAACGTCGGCAATTCTTTCAAAGCATACAACGACGCCTGCTGGAGCACGGACTCCCGACTGCCAGAAAATCGCTGCTTGCGGCTGAATACCGCCATTTCCTGCCCTGCCATGAAGGCCCATGCAAAGCAAACCGTGCCGGCTGGAATACCATCAACATCCTCCGGCCCCAGCAGCCCTGTCGTGGACACCCCCACGTTGGCCGGGCTGTCACGCAGCGCGCCGATGGCCATTTCCCGAGCCACTTCGCAGCTGGTGAGATTAAAGGTCTCGATAGTGATTGCACTGACTGCGAGCAAGCGTTGCTTGGCCTCGGGTGAGTAAACCACGTAGCCGCTTTCAATCAGCTCACCGCTGCCGGGCACCTGGGCCAGCAGCGTGATGATACTGCCCGCCGTGCAGGATTCTGCGGTGGTCAGCCGCAACGACTGTTGACGCAGATAATCGACGACTGTTTCAACGATCGACATCGCACTTAACCCGTTTTCCGTGTTTAACACCGAATCAAACTTCAGCCTCAGCTGTGCACCGGCGAAGCTCATCAACCGCCCCTCTTCCTTAGTGCTCGGTGATAATCCTCGCCCGCGATGGCGCGCAGGTACGCTTGATCGGCCTCAACCCTGAGGTCGCGCCATTCCTGCCAGCTCACGATTCCCAAGCGATCCATCTCGTCAGACTGGCGAATCAGCTCCTCGTGATACGCATCGGGGCACTCCATGCGCAGCTTCAAGTCCTCAAGGACAAGATGCCAGGTGTTGAGCGCACGCAGCTTTTGCTCTTGCGCCGGAGTCAGCAGATTGGCAAACGAGTGCATGGCAGCGCCCCCCGAGAGTTCTTTCAGAATGGATCAATCCATCGTGAAAGCGGTTCAGGTGCACCGACCAAAGGCAGTTTTTCAAGGCTGCGCCCAATGGTGAGACGCAGTCCATTGCCATGGCTTATTTCCCGTTAAGAAACTCGACCGTTTGCGCCGTACTCCACAACGCATTGGCGATGTAGCGATAGTTGATCAGCGCTGCCAGGTAGCCATCGCCCTCGGGAGTCGTCGGGCCGGCGGTGGCGTCCCGAACCACGGCCACTTCGAAGCCAAGTTCCAGCAGTTCACGCAAGTGCGACTCGACACAGAGGTTCGCCGCCATGCCCGCCAAAATGATTTGCGACACGCCGTGCTTGCGCAGCTGCAACGCCAGGTCATTGGTTTCCGGGCCGTACACCTTGTGCGGTGACGCGATGATGGTTTTGCCGTCGAGAATGTAGGGCTTGTACTCGGGCATGAAGTCGGCACCGGAGTTCTCGAAACCGTCGAGGGTCAGCGGCCCCTTGCGATCAAACATGCAGATACTGTGCATGACCTTCTCAAGCGGTCCGCCGAAATGCCAGTCGTGGTCACATGGATAGTAATAGTGCGGCGAAACGGCGACCGTGATGCCCGCGCCCTTGGCGGCCGCAAACAGCTGGCCGATGTGCTTGACGGTATCGTGCTCGACGATGCTTTTTCCAAACACGCCCCAGCTCACGCCTTCGGGGCTGAGGAAGTCGATTTGCGGATCGATCACCACCAGCGCGGCCCGCGAGAGATCAAGCTTCATGCCGGGATCGGGCAGCGCAGGCTCTGCCGGGTCTGCATACTGGGGGGCGATGCGGTTCGAATCGTTGCTCATGACAGTGGACTCCGGTCGATAACAGGAAAATCGCTCTGCGCCATGGCGCCCCGGTGGGGCGTTGTCTACCATCGGCGAGAACTTCATCCTATTGCCCTGCCCTGCGCGGCTTTTGCCAGGACGTGCAGAGTCTTTACCCGGTCGTCTCTATCATGGATATCCTGTCCGAATTCTTCGAACGCACCAACCTTCAGGGCAGGCTGTTCTTCTCTGGCAGGGTCGATGGCACGCTGGTGCTCGACAAGCCTCCTGGCATGGCGTTCATCCATGTCATCAGTGAAGGCGGGATCGACATGGTGCAACCCGGCCTGCCGAAGATCTCCATCACCGAACCCAGCGTGTTGTTTTGCCCGAGCAGCTGCCGCTACCAGTTGCGCGCCAGTTCGGCACACGGCGCCGAGCTAATCTGCGCCTCGTTCCAGTTCGGGCGCAACGCCCTGCAACCCTTCCCTCTGGGCCTCAAGGAAACACTGGTTTTCCCGTTCAGGGAACTGCAGAACATCACGCCCGTGATCGGCTCACTGCTTGCCGAATTCAAGGATCAGGCCCCCGGCAGAACCAAAGCGCTCAACCTGTTGCTTGAGTACATTTTCGTGGTGTTGGTGCGCCGTTCGGTCGTCGAGCAAAAGATTTCCAGCGGCCTGCTTTATGCGCTTCAGGATGGGCGTCTTGGGGCGGTTTTCCAACGTGTTCACCAGGAGCCGGAGGCGCTGTGGACTGTCGAGAAACTTGCTGGCCTGGCGAACATGTCCCGGTCGAAATTCTCTGCGTGCTTCACGCAGATCATGGGTGCATCACCAATGGGCTACGTGACGGCCTGGCGGATGAAAGTGGCCCAGGACCTGCTACGCGACGGGGTTCAGATCAAAGTGGTTGCCGCATCGGTCGGGTACAGCTCGCAAGCTTCTTTCTCCCGTACTTTTCTCAACGTGATTGGCTGTCCACCGGCTGAATGGTTGAAACGTGATGCCTCTGGGGAGGTGCCGCGGGTGACCGCGCGCGTGCAGCGGGTTCGGTCGGATGACGCGGCAAATGAAACTGCGTGAGCTCGCGCTTTTGTGTCTTCTAGCGCCTTGAGTTTTATACTTCTGTCCCGGCGGCCAATACACCGGGGTGCGGTATCACCACCGCCCATGGAAGACGTCCGCGCACGACAAATCAATCGAATGGAATCCATCACAATGAGTTTCACTGCTATACAAAGAGTCTCCACTAAAGCCTGGTTCGCGCTTGTGGCCCTGGTGGCAGTTCTAAGCGGCATTGCAACGATTTACGCCACGTTTCACGAAACCAACCCCAACAATCCCCGCTTCATAGGTCGCTGGACGACCGATTACACCTACCCGATCACCAACGGCACGTTCGAATTCAAGGGAATGACAGAGTACTTCCGCAACGGACGGTACAACGTCAATGGCATTGTCTTTGTAGACGGAACCGTTGAAGCCAAACCTTACCGGCTTGAGTACAGCGTAAACGGAGCCGGCAGCTGGACGGCCGATTCCAGCCTGCTTTCGTTCACATTGGCTGACATGAAATCAATTCCCAAGTCTTACGTAATCAACGGCACAGCCATTTCCCCCTTGCTGGTTGCCAAGTTTGCCGGGCCCTCCTTGCCAAACTTTAGCGACGGCTTAGCGTCCGGCGCTTCCGACGAACTCAAAATCCTGATGATCAAGGACAATGAGATAACGCTTGAGGGTAAAGACCCGGCAGGGAATGCCTTCACCCTCCAGACGTACAGACAGCACTAGGTTTCAGCAGAAAAAGCGTTTGTGCCTGTGCTGCTGTCTTGGCGGGCAAACCACGCTTCCACAGAGATAGGGGTCGATCACGTCTTGTGTGAACGACGCAGGTCAACCGTAGGAGCGTGGCTTGCCCGCGAAGAGGCCGGAACAAACAGCACATATTCCGAAGACGTCCCTGTTACCGCCCCAGCCTTTGCGACCAACGGCGTAAACCACCTCAAGCCCGCCACAATCCCTCTGGCCCGACAGTCTCCGGCGCTCAATCAAACTGAACGCGACGACATGGCTGGCCGCTACAAATACCTGCTTACAATTTAGCCAGTCATAAAACCCGATCGTGTACTAACGAGTGTTAGTTTGGCCGCCTTATCGGTCCATGAGATGCCAACGTAGTCATGCGCATCAAACTTCCCAGTTTTCCTGCCTTCAGTGCTTACCTTCTACTGTCCTGCCTGTTTGCGACCGCGTGGATCATCAATCCTGCCAATACGCACTCTTCCTTTGCCCTGATCAGCCCCGTGATGGCAGTGGCCGGCAAAGTGGCCAAGCCCATCTATACCAGCCGTTTCGCCTCCTCCGGGTTGGTGGATTTCGTGCATTCCTCGGCGGTCACCGCACTGCCCGACGGCAGTCTGATGACGGTCTGGTTTGCTGGCTCCCGCGAAGGCGCAGCCGATGTACAGGTGCGCTCCGCCCGGTTCGACTCGAAAACCGGCGAATGGGGTGCTGAACAGGTATTGGCCACTCGGGACTCGACCCAACAGGGCACTCGAAAATACATCCGCAAGCTGGGCAACCCGGTGGTGGCGCTCGCGCCGGATAATCGGGTGTGGTTGTTCTACGTGTCCGTGTCCATGGGTGGCTGGGCCGGTAGCGCGGTCAACGTGATGGTTTCCGATGACTTCGGTGAACATTGGTCCGCTCCGCGCCAACTGATCACCTCGCCCTTTCTGAACATCAGCACCCTGGTCCGGTCGGCACCGGTGTTTCATGCCGACGGCTCCATCGGCCTGCCGGTCTACCATGAGTTCCTGGGCAAGTTTGCCGAGTACCTCTACCTGAGCGCAGACGGCGATGTAATCGACAAATTCCGCATCAGCCACGGCATGAATTCATTGCAACCCGCGGTGGTGCCGCTGGATGGCCAGCGCGGCATCGCCTTGCTGCGTTATGCCGGCAACACCCACCACCGTGTCCTGGCGACCCGCACTGAAGACGCCGGGCAAACCTGGAGCGAACCTTATCCGCTCGACCCCTCGAACCCGAATTCCTCGTTGGCGGCCGTCGCAACACCCGAACATGGGTTGCTGGTGGCGCTCAACGACCTGCAGGAGGGGCGCTTCAAGCTGAGCCTGTATGGGACCGACGCCAAAATGGACGATTGGCGCTCATTACGCGACCTGGACAAATCCCCGGATCCACTGGGCGCGCCATTTTCTCCCGAAGCCTACAAGGAGATCATCGGCAGAGAATTCCGCGGTTCCAGCGGCGCACGTCGCCATTCACTGGAAGCGGAGTTCCTGGATAACCTCGACAAACGTGTCTGTAAAAACCAGGGGTGTGAATTCGAATACGAATACCCGTATTTCATCCGCAGTCCTGACGGTATGTATCACTTGGTTTATTCCTGGAACAACACCTTCATCAAGCACGTCACCTTTAACGATGCATGGCTTAGCGAGCGCCTCAAATGATCAGCCTGTGGCAAGCCCATCTCAGCTTCGCGATGATCATCTTCCTGCTGCTGCCGTCGTTCGGCTTGTCCAGGACCTGGCGGATCGCACTGCTGGCCGCCTTGCTGGCCGTCAGCTTCTTCTCGCCGGACGGCTTGTCGTTGGCCGCGTATTTGCGCAGCTACATTGATGACCTTGCGATCACCACCCTGGTGTTCATGGCGTGGGGCTGCTTGCGTCGACTGGACATGCTGCCACCGGCACGGGGAAGGACCGGCGTATTGATCCTCTTCGCCGCGATGGCCCTGGTGTTGTACCCGGCCACTCTGGGCATGAGTGATGTGGACCCCTATCGGTTAGGCTACAGCCCGCGCCCCATGTTGATTTTCTTCGCAGTGCTGACGCTGGGCCTGTTTTACCTGCGCAATGGCCTGGCCGTCTTGATGCTGGCCAGCGCAACCCTGGCCTTCATCGCCGGGATCAAACCTTCGCAAAACTATTGGGATTACCTGGTTGATCCGCTGTTGGGTCTGTATTGCTGCGGGGCACTGCTGACGCTTGCCCTGCGCTGGACCTATCGCCGCTCAAGCAAGCGGCGCGGTGCAGCGAGCGACGAACTCAAATCCGTTTGAGATTTAACTTTTTAACAGGGGAACAAGGATGGGTTGGCTGCACTCGAGACGTTTACATTATTGGCTAGGCGCTACAGCGATTGCGTTTGTGCTGTTTGCACTGCTGAGGATGGCGTTCTTCTTCGGCTTTTCCGGGTTCGAACCCAAAGCCCTGATCGACACAAAGGGCGTCTGGGAAACCCTGAGCATCGGCTTCAGTTTCGATCTGCGCCTGGCCATCCTGACCATGTTGCCGTTGGCGCTGCTGGCCTGGATGCCTCGCTGGAACCTGCTCCGCAGCCGCCTGCTGCGACGTATCGCACGCGTCTATCTGGTCGCCGCCCTGAGCGTTTTGCTGCTGATCTACATCATCGACTTTGGCCACTACGCCTACTTGGGCGTGAGGATCAACGCCACCGTGCTGCGCTTCATCGAGGATGCGCAGATCTCTCGCGACATGGTTTGGCAGACTTACCCGGTGATCTGGATTTCACTGGGCTGGCTGGTAACGATCGCGCTGGTGACACTGGCCCTGGTGCGCCTGGAACGCTTCACGCTGGACCGCCCTCGCAAAGCCATTCGCAAGCTCTCCGCGACGTGGGGCGGTGCGTTGATGGTCGTCCTGGTGCTGCTGGGCATTTTGGGTCGTGTCGAAAACATGAACCTTGAAAACCCCGTTCCGTTGCGCTGGAGCGATGCGTTCTTCTCGGGTAATAACCAGATCGCCGCACTCGGCCTGAACCCGGTGCTGTTTCTCTACGATACGGGCAAAGTCGGCCAATCGCGTTATGACGAGGCGCAAGTGCGCGAACATTACGCGGTCATGGCCAACTACCTGGGTGTCGACAAACCCGACCCGCAGACCCTTGATTTCGTGCGGCACCAGGCCCCCCAACCGTACAAAATCCCGGGCTCGCGTCCCCCGAACGTGATGTTCATCATGCTTGAATCGCTGGGCACCAGTGCCGTCGGGGCCTACGGCAACCCGATCAATCCGACGCCCAATCTCGATCGGCTGGCCACTCAGAGCTGGTTCTTCGAGCACTTCTACGTACCCGTAACGGGGACCGCGAAAACCGTCTGGGCCAGCATCAGCGGGGTGCCTGATGTCACGCGACAGGAAACCGCGACGCGTAATCCGCTGATCACCCAGCAAAACACGCTGATCAATGCGTTCACCGGTTACGAGAAGATCTACACCATCGGCGGCAACTCCGGCTGGGCCAACATGAATGCCCTGATCCGGCAGAGCATCGACGGCGTGCGTCTGTTCGAAGAGCGGGACTGGAAATCGCCGGTGGTAGACGTCTGGGGTATTTCCGATCTGGACCTGTTCAAGGAAACCGACCAGATCCTGCAAGCACTGCCCAAGGACAAACCTTTCTTTGCCTATGTGCAGACGGCCGGCAACCACCGTCCGTTCACGATCCCAAAAAGCAATGACGGCTTCGAGGTCAAGCACCCTACCCTGGCCGAAGTGCAGGCTGCCGGATCGCGCAGTGTCGAGCAGTACAACGCCGTGCGCCTGCTGGACTTCAACCTCGGCCGCTTGATGGAAATCGCCAAGGCCGGTGGCTGGTACGAAAACACCATTTTCGTGATGTTTGGCGACCACAACACCCGTATCGCGCAGATC
Organism: Pseudomonas sp. PS02303; assembly: GCF_029959925.1. Taxonomy (NCBI): domain Bacteria; kingdom Pseudomonadati; phylum Pseudomonadota; class Gammaproteobacteria; order Pseudomonadales; family Pseudomonadaceae; genus Pseudomonas; species Pseudomonas sp. PS02303. The sequence goes on along the minus strand of NZ_JASCOM010000012.1, from coordinate 15,642 downwards.
CCGTTCCTGGCACCGGCCTACGAGCAACTGGGCCTGGAGAGCAACGCGGTGCCGATGATCATCCACGCACCAGGCTTGATCGGGACGCGCCAGGTCAAGGAAGCGGTCGGCCTGGTGGACCTGCTGCCCACCGTGGCGGGGATGGCCGGCCTTGAGTTTCGCAACAGCGGCATGGGCCGTGATATCCAGCAGCCCGCGCGCGAGGGTGAACGCGTGGTGCCGCTGGTATTGCGTGAGGGCACGTTCCCGCTGATTGCCGGCGTGACTCAACACTACATGGTGCAGATGGAGCACGACGGCAGTTCGCCGACCCTTCACGACCTGGCCTCGATGACGCCACGGGACAACGTTGCCGAGAAAAACCCTGAAGAGTTCAAACGCCTGTCGGCGCTGACCCGCGCCATGCATGAAACCTCACGGTTGATGCTGTACCAGAACGTTCGAAAGTAACCGTTCAAGCCCCGCAAACCCGCGTCTTTGCTCCAGATAGACGCGGGCCCTCCCCGCGACACCCGTAAAAGACTCTGTCTATTACTCCCCAATACTCCACCTATTAGCTGACTTCCCAAGTGGGGTCTAACCTGTATCCAGCGCTGGCGGAACAAGCTGGCCGGTTTAGTGCTGATAAGGAGACAGGAATGAGTCCGAAGCTTGACTAGGCCACCCGTGGGCCACCGCGCAGGCAACTCGATTGCCGCAGTTCAGAATTCCCGTGTGGTCCAGACAATCAGTTGATCCAACTGTGGGTCCTGCAGCCTATGTCATTGAATTCGCTCGTTGCTATCTAACGCCCACCCCGGGCCGATAGCCGGATGAAACACGACCAAAGGTAGCTCACACATGGCAAATGAATCGAAATGCCCGTTCAATCACGCCGCTGGCGGTGGCACGACGAACCGCGATTGGTGGCCGAACCAACTGAATCTGAAGATCCTGCACCAGCACTCGTCCCTGTCCGACCCCATGGACGAGGGCTTCAACTACGCCGAAGAATTCAAGACCCTGGACTTTGAGGCGGTCAAGCGCGACCTGACGGCGCTGATGACCGATTCGCAAGACTGGTGGCCAGCGGACTTCGGTCACTATGGGCCGCTGTTCGTTCGCATGGCCTGGCACGCCGCAGGCACGTACCGCACGGGCGACGGTCGGGGCGGCGCCGGCTCGGGCCAACAGCGTTTTGCACCGCTCAACAGCTGGCCGGACAACGTCAGCCTCGACAAGGCACGCAGGCTGCTCTGGCCGATCAAGCAAAAGTACGGTCGAAAAATTTCCTGGGCCGACTTGATCGTCCTTACCGGCAACGTCGCGCTGGAGTCCATGGGCTTCAAGACCTTTGGTTTTTCCGGTGGCCGTGCGGACGTCTGGGAACCCGATGAAGACGTCTACTGGGGCTCGGAAAACAAATGGCTGGGCGGCGACACCCGCTACGGCAAAGACGACAATGCTCCCGTGGAAGCACCCGGTGACGGTCCACTCGTGGCCGAACCCGGCAAAAACGAGGAGAGCCGTACCGAACACGGTCGCAATCTCGAAAACCCGCTGGCCGCCGTGCAAATGGGCCTGATTTACGTCAACCCCGAAGGCCCGGAAGGCGAGCCAGACCCGGTCAGATCCGCCATAGACATCCGCGAAACCTTCGGCCGCATGGCAATGAATGACGAAGAAACCGTGGCGCTGATTGCCGGCGGCCACGCCTTCGGCAAAACCCACGGCGCCGGCCCCGCCGACAACGTAGGTGCCGAACCTGAGGCGGCGGGCCTCGAAGCACAAGGCCTTGGCTGGAAGAACAGCTTCGGCACCGGCAAAGGCCCGGACACCATCACCAGCGGCCTGGAAGTGACTTGGACCACCACACCCACCCGCTGGAGCAACAACTACCTGGAAAACCTGTTCGGCTTCGACTGGGAACTGAGCAAAAGCCCGGCCGGTGCGCACCAGTGGGTTGCGAAAAACGGCGCGGGCGCCGGCACCATCCCGGATGCTTTCGACCCGTCCAAACGGCGTAATCCCACCATGCTGACCTCAGACCTGGCCCTGCGATTCGACCCGATCTACGAACCGATCTCGCGGCGCTTCCTGGCCAATCCGGATCAGTTGGCCGACGCCTTCGCCCGTGCCTGGTTCAAACTGATCCACCGTGACATGGGCCCCCTCTCCCGCTACCTCGGCCCGGAAATGCCCGGCGAAGAACTGCTGTGGCAAGACCCGATCCCAGAGGTCGACCATGCTTTGGTCAACGACAGCGACGTCGCAGCGCTCAAGAGCAAAGTGCTTGCCTCGGGCCTGAGCGTCTCGCAATTGGTATCAACAGCTTGGGCAGCGGCTTCCACCTTCCGTGGCTCCGATAAACGTGGCGGCGCCAACGGCGGTCGTCTGCGTCTGGCACCGCAGAAATCCTGGCAAGCCAACCAGCCTGAGCAACTGGCGAACGTGCTGGCGAAACTGGAGAGCATCCAGAGCGAGTTCAACAACAGCGGCAAGAAAATCTCGCTGGCGGATTTGATCGTTCTGGCGGGTAATGCAGGTGTCGAACAGGCCGCAAAAAATGCCGGCCACAGCGTCACCGTGCCGTTCACACCCGGGCGGATGGACGCCTCGCAAGAGCAGACGGATGTCGAGTCTTTCGGCTTCCTCGAACCCATCGCCGATGGCTTTCGCAACTACCTCAAATCCCGTTACAGCGTGTCGGCCGAGCATCTGTTGATCGACAAGGCGCAACAGCTGACGCTCACCGCGCCAGAAATGACCGCGCTCGTGGGTGGTCTTCGCGTGTTGAACACCAACGTCGGGCAAACAAAACACGGCGTGTTCACCCAGCAGCCAGAGGCATTGACCAATGACTTCTTCAAGAACCTGCTGGACATGGGCGTGGAATGGAAACCGACCTCAGAGGCCAACGAGGAGTTTGAAGCACGCGATCGCAAAACCGGTGAATTGAAGTGGACCGGCACGCGGGTTGATCTGGTCTTCGGCTCTCATGCGCAATTGAGGGCGCTGGCGGAGGTTTACGCGAGCAGTGATGCGAAAGAGAAGTTTGTGAAAGACTTCGTGGCGGCGTGGACCAAGGTGATGAACCTGGATCGCTTTGATGTGAAGTGATGCCGTTGTTGAATCTGTGACGCCTGAAAGGGGCCACCTCGATCCAGTGATACGGAGAGACGTGGCCCTTTTGTCATTTGCGGGTGCCTGTCACCCCGCACCGGTCGCAATCATCACAGGATTCAGTAACCCACCCCACGAACACCACCCGATGCCCTGATGGATTCGCCGGTGACCCAATGCGAGTCGTCGGATGCCAGGAAAACGGCCAGCGGCGCAATGTCTTCGGGCTCACCGAAACGACCAAGCGGCGTACCGGCGATCAGCTGTTCACCAAACGCTCCGGCGAAGTTGCCCTCCGTCGCCGGCGTATTGGTGTGACCGGGCAAGATCGAGTTGACCCTGATCCCTCGCGGCCCGAGCTCTCTGGCCAAGGCAAACGTCAATGTATCAACCGCGCCCTTGGTGGCCGAATAAACGCTGGAAGCCAAGTAGGGATCGGTGCTGAGAATCGAGCTGATATTGATGATGCTGCCCGAGGGGCCAAGCAGCTTGACGGCTTCTCGGACCGCCAGGAGATACCCGAGCACATTCAGATTGAATTGCTGGTGGAACGCGTCCTCGGTGAGGTCTTCGATCATTTGAAATACCGCGACGCCCGCATTGTTCACCAGAATATCCAGCGCCCCGAAGTCCGCCCTGACCGTGTCGAACAGGCGGACCACATCGGCTGATTGACTGATATCCGCCTGAATGGCGACGGCTTTACCGCCCTGCCCCTGAATCTGCGCGACCACCGCATCGGCGTCGGCTTTGCTCGACGCGTAGTTCACAACGACCGTTGCTCCTGCCGCGCCCAATGCTTTGGCGATACCTGCGCCGATGCCTTTCGATGCGCCCGTGACAACAGCAATTTTTCCTTCAAGTTTCATGAGGCTGACCTTTACCTGAGTTGATTGATCCATCGCAGGTCTGCCTGCCATCAGGTTTTGAAGGCCTGAGCGCAACCTGCCGCTTGCCCCCAGTATCCGGGCAGGCGAAGGACAAACGTTTGCCAGTTGTTATCGAATGCTTGCCTATTCTTCTCGCATGGCTTGCCCTGCTCGCGGCGATGGCTCATGTTCAGCGCATGAATCCTGCGATCGAAGAACTGCGCCGCCTCGTGATGCGCGCGGAAAACAAGTGGACGGACACCGGGCTGCCGCGTGTGACGATGGTCCAGGCGGAGGCGTGTGCGAGCCAGGTGTATCAGCCGATGCTGCACCTGGTGCTCCAGGGTGCGAAAACCTTGTCTATCGGCGATCAGGTTTATCAGTATCTGCCGATGACCTACTTCCTCGTGCCGGTGGACGTGCCCGCCACCGGTGAGATACACCCCGGCGGACCAGCCTTGCCCTATCTTGCGATCAGCCTGACCCTGGACCCGAACGTCATCGCGACGCTGCTGACAACCGACATCAAGACGACCGCGCCGCCACCCGCAAGCCGCTTTGCGGCGGTGCCGGCACAGGCTGAAATGATCGACGCCTGGTTGCGCATGATGCGGCTGATGGACCGCCCAAACGAAGCCGCGGTACTGGCGCCGATGCTTGAGCGGGAGATTCTGTTTCGAGCCTTGCAAGGCCCGCTAGGGCCGATGTTGCGTGAAATCGCTCGCCCGGATGGTCGTCTGGCGCAGATACGCCGCGCCACCCAATGGATCCGTGAGCACTACACCGAACCCTTTCGCGTTGAGCCACTGGCGACCATGACCGACATGAGCGTTGCGGCGTTTTATCGGCATTTCAAATCCATCACAGGCATGACGCCCATTCAATATCAAAAGCGCCTGCGCCTGCTCAGGGCTCGCTGGTTATTGCTGTTCGAGACTCGCGATGCCGCTTCAATTGCCTTCACCGTGGGGTATGAAAGCGCATCACAATTCAGCCGGGAATATGCACGCCTGTTCGGCATGCCACCGGCGCGTGATGCTGCAAGGTTCAGGGCGCCCGTTGTCCCGGGTGATACTGAGATGACAACACTTGATCTGCGGCCTGAGCTTAATCCTGCCTGACAATATCGACCGAGGGGTTGGTCGAACCCTATCTTCAATCGAACCCCTCCACGCCTGAAAGGTCTGCTCCTGTAGTACTTCTCTGGAATGAGCTCTCATGTCTGCGCACCAAAGCCTTGTTGTACTCGCTCGGGGAGGCTATGCCGCTCGCGGCGTTCTTTACCTGATCATTGGCATCTTCGCGCTGCTGGCGGCTCAAGATTCGACAAAACCCAAAGACAGTCACAGGAGCCTGGAGGCCGTGTTAAGCCAGCCTTTCGGTTACGTTTTAGTCGGATTGGTGGTGGCAGGCCTGCTCGCCTTCGCCTGTTGGCGAGTGCTGCAAGCCCTGCGCGACGTTGATCATCACGGTCACGAAATGAAGGGGTTGGTCATCCGGGCAGGACTGTTGGCAGGAGGTTTGGTCAACGGCGCGCTGGCATTTTTTGCGTTGGGCTTGCTCATCAGCGGCATCAGCAGCTCGGGCGATTCCGGCGGTGGGCAGACCAAGGATCTACTGGCGCACCTGTTGTCCTGGGAACACTCGAATGTCGTGGTCTACCTCGTCGCGATCATCCCTCTGGGTGTAGGCATTGCTCACATCATCAAGGGCTGGAAGTCGTCGTTCGAGAAATATTTCGAAGCGGACGAAGACGTCATGCGCTACGTCCGTCCGGTGTCTCGATTCGGTCTGATCGCCCGTGGCGTCGTGTTCATCGAAATAGCGCTGTTGCTGATCATCAGCGGCTCCCGCTATAAAGCCATGGACCCGCCCGGCATGAAGGAGGCCCTCGATGCGCTGCAGAACCTGCCGGCCGGCGGCGTCATCTTGATGGTGATGGCCCTGGGATTGATCGCCTTTTCGGTGTACAGCTTGTCCGAAGCCGCCTGGCGCAAGATCAACATGGATGTGCCTGGCGTACCGGGCGCCTAGCGGCATGAATGGCCGACCGGTTTTTGCAACCCCCACACAGCTGACTTCAACGAAGGACTGATGATGACCTTTCTGATTTTTCTTTTAGCCTGCGGCGCGGCGGCCAGTACTGGCCTTCTTTTCAAACCGGGCCAGTGGTACGAATCACTCGTCAAACCGAGCTTCACGCCACCCAACTGGCTGTTTCCCGTCGCCTGGTCGATTATCTATCTGTTGCTCGCCTGGGCCGGTTACCGGTTGTCCCTGATACCTGGAAGTCAGGTGGTGCTGGCGTTATGGGCGGCGCAAATTGCCCTGAATACGCTGTGGACACCGGTGTTTTTCGGCGCACACCGCATTTTCGCCGCGATGGTGATCCTGACGCTGCTCTGGCTGGTGGTCGCAGCGATGGTGGTGATGGCGATGCGGCTAGATGTGATCACAGGCTTGATCCTGTTCCCCTACCTTGTGTGGCTTTGTGTGGCGGCTGCGTTGAATTTTTCCATCTTGCGCAATAACCGCGGATAGCGAACTCCGAGCAGCTAACTCGACTGCTGTTGTTTCACGACTCGCCGTCGACAAGTCTCACCCTGTGGCAGTCAGACGGCCCCAGTTTTTGCCCGCTTGATGAACGAACATCCATCGGCATCAGGGCCTGGCCGGTCGCGTTGTCCAACAGCACAGAACGCGTTTCCTGCGGCTGGAACAGGAAACGTTCGCCCCACTGCCTCATGCTGACCACCACCGGAAAGATCTCACGTCCTTTGTCCGTCAGGACGTACTCCTTGTAGGCGCTTCCATCTGACGCCGGTCGAACGTCGAAGACCCCGACCTCAACCAATGCCTTTAGCCGCGAGGCCAGGATATTTTTGGCCACGCCCAGGCTCTTCTGAAATTCGCTGAATCGGCGAATATCGTCAAAGGCGTCGCGAAGGATCATGAGCGACCAGCGATCCCCAATCACCTCCAGTGTTCTTGCTACCGGGCATTCGCTGCTGTGCGGTGAAGTGCCTTCGACCATCGTATTTACCTTTTGGATAACGGTTGCCAAGTCTGCCGACCAAGCTGGTTGCAATTTGAAACTTGATTCAGCAATAATCGAATCCGGTTTTTAATTGCAACCAGCTTAACGCCATGGAGGCGCTTATGACAGCAGATGCCGACGCAATAGCCAAACGTAGCACCGGGCAGCCTGTGGGATTGCCGCCTGCGGAAGCCGAAGAAATCAGTAGGACTGAACGGTCTTCGGGGCTTTCTCCGTCACTCACGTTATTGTTTTCTGTCACCTGCGCGCTGGCCGTCGCCAATGTTTACTTTGCCCAACCCTTGCTCGCCTCGATGGCTGAAAGCCTAGGGGTCACTTCAGGTGTGATCGGGTTCGTGGTGACGGCCACTCAGGCCGGATACGCGCTGGGGTTGTTGTTCATCGTACCGCTGGGCGACAGGGTCAACCGTAAACGGATGATTTTGACTCAAGTGATGCTGTCTGCCCTCGCGCTGGCGGCCGTCGGCGCTTCACAGCAGTGGCTGGCTCTCTTGGGCGCCATGATTGTGATGGGATTACTCGCAGTGGTGGTTCAGGTGCTCGTAGCCTATGCCGCCGCGCTCGCAACGCCCTCACAGCGCGGGCAGGCCGTGGGGACCCTAACAAGCGGGGTTGTCCTGGGCATTCTTCTGGCGCGGTTTATCTCTGGGCTGATCGCCGATCTGGCGGGCTGGCGCGCCGTCTATTTCGTGTCCTCAGGATTGATGCTGACCCTCGCGGCGGTCCTGTGGAAAGTGGTGCCCGCCACGGCGTTGCCACGCAATCATGACACCTACCCTGCGCTGATCCGGTCGCTCTTCAAGCTGTTCATGACCGAACCGGTTTTGTGGGCCAGGGGCCTGTTGGCCTTACTGATCTTTGCCGCTTTTTCAGTGCTGTGGACCTCTATGGTGCTGCCGTTAAGCGCTCCGCCGCTGTCGCTTTCACACACCGCCATCGGCCTGTTTGGCCTGGCCGGTGTCGCCGGTGCCTTGGCTGCGAGAAGAGCCGGCCAGTGGGCCGATAGAGGTTGGGGTCAACGCGTAACCGGCCTTTCGCTGGGGCTCCTGGCGCTTTCCTGGTTGCCCATCAGTTTTGCCCAGACGTCCCTGATCGCGCTGGTTTTCGGCGTGGTCGTGCTCGACTTCGCGGTGCAAGCCGTGCACGTCACCAATCAGAGCTTCATTTTTGCGGCACGACCCGACGCGCAAAGTCGGATGGTCGGCGCCTACATGTGCTTCTACTCGGTCGGCAGTGCGCTGGGGGCGGTCGCCGCAACCCAGGTTTATGCGCGCTGGGGCTGGATGGCAACAAGCGTGCTTGGCGCCTTGATCAGCGCTGCGGCTTTGGCGCTTTGGGTTTTTACGAGTCATCTATCACCGACCAATCAAGGAAGATCAGCATGAAAGCCAGGCACCTGCTACTCGCCATCTCGATTACGGCCATCTGGGGTGTGAATTTTTCAGTGATCAAACTGGGCCTCACCACCGTTGACCCGCTGATTCTTGCCGGCATTCGCTTTACGCTTTGCGCACTTCCAGCGATCTTTTTCATTCCGAAACCCGATGTACAGTGGCGCTACATCATGGGTTACGGTCTGGTCTTCGGCATAGGACTCTGGGGCGTCGTCAACCTTGGTATCAAGTCGGGCCTCTCCGCTGGCATCGCTTCGCTGGTGCTTCAGTTCAGCGCTTTTTTCACGATTCTGCTGGGCTCATGGGTATTCAAGGAGACCATTTCCCGCTACCAACTGGCGGGCATGGGCATCGCCTTCTGTGGCTTGTTGAGCATCATCTCGATTGTTGACGGGACAGTGACGACGGCAGGGCTGATGCTGGTGCTGCTGGGCGCGGTGGCCTGGAGTGCGGCCAACGTAATCAACAAAAAAGCCAGAACAACTCAGGTCTTTGCTTTCCTGGTGTGGTCCAGTGCTTTTTCGCCCATCCCTCTTTTCGCGCTTGATTACGCGGTCAACGGCTCGACGGGTTACAGCGCATTGGTGAATCAACTCGACTACCGTGCCGTCCTGTCGATCCTGTTCCAGGTCTACCCCAACACCCTGTTCGGCTACTGGGTGTGGAATTCACTCCTGAAACGATACCCAGTGTCTACCGTCGCGCCGTTATCGTTATTGGTGCCGGTATTCGGACTGCTGGGTTCAGTCATGATTTTCAATGAGCCCCTGTCATTCAACAAAATCGTTGCTGTCGTTCTCATCGTATCGGGGCTTGGCGTCGGTTTATACGGACAGCGTTTGCTCAGTGCCGTGCTCAGGCGAGCAGACCGACGCCATAGTGCAGCAGAAGTAAGTGCATCGCTGCCTCATGGACGGGCAACCAAGGCCACACGAAAATTCTTCTAATGCCGAGGCGGCGGTCGTTACCATGGACACGGATTCAACCGGAGGAATGCAATGGAGCTGAAGTTCAGTCACGTCGATGTGCTGGTCAAGAACCTCGAAGAAGCCTGTGCTTACTACGCACAGATACTGCAAGCCAGGATCTCTAAAACGCTTGTCTGGGAACGCGGTGGTCTGCACGTGCGCTACGCGATTGCGTTGATCGGTGCGGAGCGATTCATGCTGGTACAACCGCTGGCGGGGAACCTGAAGGCGCTCCTGGATTGCGCGGGCGAAGGCATGATTTACCGCCACTGCTACTCCACACCGGACATCGAGAAGGCCTATGACGAATTGATCGCCGCGGGTGTTCAGCCAGAAGACGAGAACGGAAAACCACTCGCCCGTGCGAACCTGCAATCTCCGTCCGGGACCCGCATCATCTGGCTGCCCAAGCGCTTCGGGCACTTCTCCATCGAGATATTGGAAGACAAGGCGTTGGAGGCCTTTATCGAGGATGCATTTGCCTGAATGGGGCTGCGGTGAATGCCCGCTTTCGCCGGTTGGCGATCGATTGTCCCATCCGAGTTGACAGTCAAACCGTTTTCACCCTCTTTTTCCCTTTCCTGTAGATCATTAATCTGAGCCCATGTTGAACGAAGCCACTTACCCCTACAGAGAAAGGATTTCATCATGAGCAACGCCACATACAACCGCCTGAACAAAGACGACGCCGTAGTCCTGATGATCGACCACCAGACCGGTCTGATTTCGCTGGTGCAGGACTTCTCGCCGAATGAGTTCAAGAACAATGTGCTGGCTCTGGCTGACGTGGCCAAGTTCTTCGAACTGCCGACCATCCTGACCACCAGTTTCGAACAAGGCCCCAATGGTCCGCTGGTCCCGGAGCTCAAGGAAATGTTTCCGGACGCGCCCTACATTGCCCGTCCTGGCCAGATCAACGCCTGGGACAACGAAGACTTCGTCAAGGCGATCAAGGCGACCGGGCGCAAACAACTGATCATTGCCGGTGTCGTGACCGATGTGTGCGTGACCTTCCCGACGCTGTCGGCCCTGGCTGAAGGGTTTGAAGTGTTCGTGGTCACGGATTCTTCCGGCACCTTCAACACCACCGTGCAACAGGCAGCGTGGAACCGCATGACGCAAGCCGGTGCGCAAATGATGAACTGGTTCTCGGTCGCCTGCGAGTTACAGGGCGACTGGCGCAACGACATCGAAGGCCTGGGCAACTTGCTGTCCCAGCGCATTCCGAACTACCGCAACCTGATGAACAGCTACTCGGCCATGGCAGCGCGCCAGGCATAAAGAAAACGGGCGATGATGACCTCATCGCCCGTTATCTTGTCAGCCTCATGGGACAGTCAGACACGCTGCCTTCTATGAATTGGCAGGAGTGGAGCATGACCGTTGTCGAGATCGAAGAGCGGCATTGACGAGGCTGCGGTTGTGTAAGCAGTGAGAATGAAAACAAGGCCGCCTTCGCGGCCTTGTGTGTTTTCAGGTGTTCAAGGCTGTCGCGTGCTGACTCGCTGCCCGCCTTGCTCGAACATCGCTTCGAAACGCGGTTTGTTGGCAGCGTAATAAGCGGCCACGGCCTGGTCAGAGGAGGTTTGGCGTGCCTGCATCATTAGCGCTTCCAGGTCCGCCTGGGGGATCGAGTAATGAGCGAAGAAATACGCCACTTCCGGGTACTGCTGGCTAAAACCTTTGCGCGCCATGGCGTGAATCTGCTCGGCGCCACCAAAGATATGCTTGGGATCATCCAGGTAACGCAGTGACCACTTGGAGAACATCCAGTGTGGGCTCCAGGCATTGACCAGGGACCATTTGTCACGTTTGAGGTTGCGGTCCAGCTCATTAAGCATGCCGGTTTCCGAGGAGGCCACCAGCTTGTACCCGTCGAGTTTGTATTCTTCCATGGCCTTGACCGTGAGCTTGTATTGGCCATTGCCGACTTCAGAGGTGAGGATCTTGCCGTCGAGTTTTTCCCGGACCTGCGGTTTGTTCAGATCCTCGACGCTCGCCACTTCACTGATGGGCACCGAGGTGGGCACGGCCATGCCGATCCGCCCTTCATACAGCACGCCGAGGTCTTCCAGCCGGTCCTTGTACTTGTCGTAAAACGCCTTGTGGGTACTCGGTAGCCACACCATCGGGATCAGGTCGATATTACCGTTGGCCAGCGCCTGGAATTGAATGCCAATGTCGGCCATCACCAGTTTGACCGGTTGCTTGAGATGTTCCTGCAACGCGGTGCTGGCCAGTTTGACGGTGATTTCGGTGTCGGACCAATTGACCCAGCCAATGCGCACGGGCTCGGGTTCAGCAGCCTGAACCAGCGCTGCACTTGCTCCAAGCGCAAAGCCGAAAAGGCAGGCACAGGCTTTTTTTCGATACGGCGAACGAGCGTTCATCAGGCGTCTTCCTATTGATGTGGGATAGGCAGGTTGTCTTCATTTGAACGGCCTTACGGTCGTGAACAGTGCAGTCTTCGCTGCTTTAAGCCCGGGCAGCGCAGCCCTCTTCTTCTGCCCCTCGCAATCCCATGCATGTCATCCATCCAGAACACTGACGACGGGGTCTCTGCACCCTTTCGAGCTTGATCTTATCGACGAGTTTTGCGGCGCGCAAGAAAAATGTACACCTGTGTCAACGATGATTGACACAGGTGTACAGTTATCCTAATTTCAACTCGCCAAGTCCGATGAAGCCCCACTACGGAGCGCACCACGATGTCCAGCGATCCCTTGCTGCAACCCTACAAGATCAAGCACCTGACCCTGAAAAACCGGATCATGACCACCGCGCACGAACCGGCCTACCCGGTCGATGGCATGCCGCAGGCGTTGTATCGCGCTTACCACGTCGAACGCGCCAAAGCCGGCGTGGCCCTGACCATGACCGCCGGCTCCGCAGCCGTGTCCCGAGACAGCCCTCCGGTGTTCAACAACGTGCTCGCCTACAAGGACGAAGTGGTCAAATGGATGAAGGACCTGACCGACGAATGCCATGAACACGGCGCGGCCGTGATGATCCAGCTGACACACCTGGGCCGCCGTACCCGATGGGACAAAGCCGACTGGTTGCCCGTGGTATCGCCCTCGCACCGACGCGAGGCTTCGCACCGGTCCTTCCCGAAGAAGATGGAAGACTGGGACATCGAGCGGATCATCAAGGACTACGTGGATGCCGCCGAGCGCATGAAGGCCGCCGGGCTTGATGGCCTGGAATTACAGGCTTACGGGCACCTGATGGATCAGTTCTGGTCACCGCTGACCAATGACCTCGAAGGCCCTTATGGCGGCTCGCTGGAAAACCGCATGCGCTTTACGTTCGACATCCTCAGGGGCATCCGCCAGCGGGTCGGCGAAGATTTCCTGCTGGGTGTGCGCTATACGGGTGATGAACAACTGCCGGGCGGCTTCAATGCCAGCGAGGGCATGCAGGTCTCACACATGCTCAAGGACAGCGGGCTGGTGGACTTCCTGAACGTCGTGCGCGGCCACATCGACACCGACGCGGGCCTGACCGACGTCATCCCGATCCAGGGCATGCGCAATTCCCCGCACCTGGACTTCGCCGGCGAGATTCGCTCCGCCACGGGTTTTCCGACCTTCCACGCCGCGAAGATTCCCGACGTTGCCACCGCGCGTTACGCCATTGCGTCAGGCAAGGTGGACATGGTGGGCATGACCCGCGCGCACATGACCGACCCGCACATCGTGCGCAAAATCATCGAGAAGCGTGAAGAAGATATCCGTCCGTGCGTGGGTGCGAATTACTGCCTGGACCGGATCTATCAGGGTGGCGCCGCCTATTGCATCCACAACCCGGCGACCGGTCGGGAAACCACGATGCCCCATGACATTCCCAAAGCGGCGGTGAAGCGCAAGGTCCTGGTCATCGGTAGCGGCCCCGCAGGTCTGGAGGCGGCGCGCGTGGCCGGCGAGCGCGGCCACGATGTCACCGTGCTGGAAGCGGCCGACCGCCCTGGCGGCCAAATCCGGCTGACGGCACTGAGCGAGCGCCGACGCGAAATGATCGGCATCATCGATTGGCGGATGAGCCAGTGCGAGCGCCTGGGCGTCAAATTCCACTTCAACACCTGGGCCGAGGCCGACACGGTATTGGCCCATGAACCGGACGTGGTAATCGTTGCCACCGGCGGCCTGCCCCATACCGAGGTGCTGTCGCAGGGCAATGACCTGGTGGTCTCGACCTGGGACATCATCTCCGGCGATGTAAAGCCTGGCCGCAATGTCCTGATCTTCGATGATGCCGGCGACCACGCCGCCCTGCAGGCGGCCGAAGTCATCGCGCAAAGCGGTGCGACCGTCGAGATCGTCACCCCGGACCGGTCGTTTGCACCCGAAGTCATGGCGATGAACCTGGTGCCCTACATGCGCAGCCTGCAGGACCTGGCCGTCACCTTCACCGTCACCTATCGGGTCGAGTCAGTCGAGAAGCGCGATGGCAGGCTCATTGCGACCTTCGGCAGCGATTACGGCAAGGTCCACAAGCAACGCGTGGTCGATCAGGTCGTCGTCAACCACGGCACGATCCCCCTGGATGACCTGTATTTCGACCTTCGTCCTCATTCGAGCAATGAAGGCGCAGTCGAACAGCACGACCTCATCGCGGGCAACGCACAGCACATCGTCACCAACCCGCAAGGGCGTTTCCAGTTGTTCAGGATTGGTGATGCGGTGTCCGCTCGAAATACCCACGCGGCGATCTATGACGCGTTGCGACTGGTGAAAGATATTTGACTCGACAGCCTCCTTCCCTGAGCGGAAGGAGGCGCCTCGGGCGCAAAGTGTGTGCCCGGACCGATCGACTACATGCCTCGCCGGGCCACTTGCGCGCCTTCCTGCACGGCACGCCCCACCATGGCTTCGATGCCCTGATCAGCCATCGACTGCAGCACGGCCGCCGTCACCCCGCGATAAGCCATCAAGTTTTCAATCATTTGCCGGGGATCATGGCTGGCGAGTAATTGACCGCCGCCCACCACCACACCCTGTGCGGCTCGTTGTGCGATCGCGGCCGGGATGCCCGCCGCCACCGCCTGATTCATCAACGCCTGGTGCAACATCGCCGCCAAGGCAGGCCCGGTGCCGGACAGCGCGCTGAGGTAATCGATACAGTCCTCATTCGGCACTTCATCCGCCGTGCCCACGCATTCGAACAACCGTTGCACCAGCGCTCGGTCCTGCTCGCACAGGCTGGCAGGACAGCACCAAGGCGTGAACGATTGCCTGATTTCCACCGCCGCATTCGGCATCGCCCGTACCACCACTTCGGCGCCCGTTGCCGCGCGAATAGCCGCCGCCGGAACCCCGGCCATCAGGGAAATCACGAGCTTGCCCCTGGCGTTTATCTGGAGTTGGCGAAATTGTTCTGGCCGGATCGACAGCACAACGATATCGCTGAGATCCACCAGCAACTGGTTGTCAGCCAGCAGCCGCACCGGTGGTTCGAACGTGTGGGTGCCGGACCGGTTCGAGACCAGCAAACGATCAGGACGGATGAAGCCGGTATCGAGCAGCGCCTGCGCAATCGCGCGGCCCAGCCAGCCGGTGCCACCGATGATGCCCAGGGTTCTATTCTGCATCGGGGGCGGCCTCCTCAAAGCTGTCGACCCGTGACACGAAAACCCCCGGCTCTTTTTCTGCGTAGCCGAATTTCCCATAAAACCGGTCGAGCTCGCGCCGCTTCGGTGCTTTGCCGGTAAATACGGTGACGTACTCAGGGATTCGCCGGAAACGTACGACGATATCCTCAGTGGTTTTCATGGAGATGTAGCCGATCTGGGTGAGATAGATCGTTCTGGCCCGAGCGTCGGCGGCCGCGACCTCATAACCGAACCGTCGGAACATCGCGGCCAGGGCATTGATTCGCGCTTCATCAGCCAGCGCGATTTCGGCGGACACCTCAGCCGATTGCAGCGCCCAGCTGCGCACGGCAAATTCAAACTGCGAGTCAAACAAATCAGGGTTTAACCAGCATTCGAAAACGTTGAGGATCGCTTCGGAAATACTTTCTGAATAACTCTCGCACTGGCCAATCAGGCCGCCGGTGTTCTTGTCCCGCCACCGCGCCAACAGCGCCGCGAGCAACTGCTCCCGGTCTTCATAAAACCAGTAGAAACTGGTGCGCGACAAATTCAGCCGCTTGGCCAACGGCATCACCCGCACGGCGTCCACACCGGACTCCTTCAGCGCATCGTAAGCCGCGTCCAGCCAGCCATTGACGGAGCCACGCCAACCCGCTTC